>PXDE01000125.1 GCA_003566475.1 PVC group bacterium
ATCCCCACCGGCGTGCCCTGCAGGGCGGTCTCCATCACGGCGGCCACGTCGGCGGTGGAGATCCCGCTCCGGCCCGCCTTCTCCCGGTCCACCACGAAGGTCACTCGCGGCGCGGCCGCCTTGGTGGGCATCTACGTCCTGCTCGTCTACGAGACCGGCTCCTTCGCGCTGCCCGGGGTCATCATGCTGTCCATCCCGCTCAGCCTCATCGGCATCATGCCCGGATTCTGGCTCATCAACGCCATCGCCGACCGTCCGGTGGGCGGCTACGGCACCCCGGTGTACTTCACGGCCACGGCCATGATCGGGATGATCGCCCTCAGCGGCATCGTGGTCCGCAACGGGATCATCCTGATCGACTTCGTCCGCACGGCGGTGCGGGAGGGGGCGGGCCTGCGCCAGGCCATCCTCGACTCCGGCGCGGTGCGGGCCCGGCCCATCTTCCTCACCGCCACCACCACCGTGCTGGGGGCGTGGCCCATCACCCTCGACCCCATCTTCAGCGGTCTGGCCTGGGCCATCATCTTCGGCATGTTCGTGTCCACCGCTTTCACCCTGGTGGTGATTCCCGTAGTGTATAACCTGATGTATGGTGGAACCTGCGAGGTCCGCGAGGAGGAAAAGTCATGACCTGCGAGAATGCGGTGAGAATCCTGGCCGGAACCTTCGTGCTGCTCGGCACCGTTCTGGCTCTGCTGGTGAACCGGTGGTTCCTGGTGCTGCCGGTCTTTGTGGGGGTGAACCTGATCCAGAGCGCGTTCACCGGCTTCTGCCCGGCCGAGAAGATCTTCCGGGCCCTGGGCTGCAAGCCGGCGGGGGCGGGCCAAGTCCACACGTAGGCCGCCAGCGTCGCCTCCGGGACACCGACTGTCGGCAGGGATTCCTATGCCCTGGGGTGGCGCTGGCCCAGTAGTCCGCTGTCTGTGACAGCGGACCGCGCATGGCACGTGCCCGTCTGGGTGGAAGAGAAGCCATGGTCGAGCCTTCCTCCAGCCAGGCACTTAACATGCGCCCTCGCTGTCACAGACAGCGAGGTACTGGCGTGCGTCCCTCATCCAGCATGAGCTTCGCGACCTGGTCGCGCGGATTCCCAAGGGCCACACCCGCCCTGAATGTGGAATGGCCAAGCCCGTAGGACGCGAACCTGGCAGATGGCCATTGTGGACGCCTTGCGCCACGCTTGACTAGTGGCCTGCCGGAGAGCATCGTCTATGGCCACCTACGGTTCGCAGGGTCATGAGGTCCATGGGTCGTGAAGAAGAGGTGCCATCGGTATTTGCATGGGCTCCGGGCCCGGTTCCTTGGAGCGACGTGGCTTCTCGCGGCATTGGGGCATCCCGGCCGCGGGTATGAGAACCGCCCGCCGACCATAGCGCATGGTGAGTTCGTGGAGTTGGAGCCGGTGATACACAGGGTCCAAGGATCGGACGGGCGGTTCCGCATGGTCGATAGGACGACGTACTGGCGGTGGCCGCAGTCCACGGATGTGGGCCGCATGGCATGGCGGGCGAGGCGACGCCAGGAGTTCATTGAGGGCCGCCTGCCCCCCGGCTACCTGGACGGGCACCCCCAGCTTCCGGACGATGCGGGAATGGGCCAGAGAATGCTGAGACAGTTCTTTCCGGCATTCAATGCGGAGTGGGAGGCGAACCCCCGGACCGAGCTGGACGACAGGGTCTTCCCCATCCTCATCATCTGGAAGGAACATGTGCTCGAGATGAGTCGGGAACCGGAGGAGGCCGGGCGAGAATGGGTTCCCGTGCAGGTCTGGCTGGCCTGGGGGTGGGCGGGGCCCGTGGATCCGATGAACGGCCTTCCCGACTGGGGCACCGAGCGACGGAAGGAATGGAACGAAAGGGGCCTGAACGCGCCCATCCATGAACTGACCATGTTTACCCGGCATTTTGGCGGCGCGGTGATGCGAGAAGGACATGTGCACGTGCTATGGGGAGGCACCTGGCTACACCGGGTGGATGCCGCGCAACCCACCCGCCGGGCTTGGAAGCGGGGAGTGCCATCCGTGAACCGCGAGGCGTTTGACCGTGCCGCATCGAGGCTCTGGGTGGACAGCCGCGGGCTGGTGGTGGGCACTCCTGTGGCTGCCGAAGGCGTGTGGCGCATGGCCGATTTCCGGGGAAACGTCCTGGAACGCCGAATTCCCGAGGGGTTCGAGGATGTGGAGGCTGTCCTCTGGCAGGTGGACGAGATGATCCCCTTCCATCCGGGTGCCCCCCCGACGCGGCAGGTGTCGAGGAGGGAGGCTGCCGATCTCATCCCTGCCGAGATTCTCCTGGCCTGGAGAGAGAGAAGGGCCGTTCCACAGGTTTTCCACTACCCTTGGGTGGTCGTCGACGGGCAAGTCCGTTCGGTCTCCGAGACCTTGGACGATTAGATCGGGTCGGCGGATCCGGCGCGAGGATCGGGCCAGGCTTCGCGCAGACGCCACGCCCCGGCACGCAGGAATGCCCGACCTACTCGCGGTCCATGGCTCCCGGGACGAGGACGGATCGCCCGACAAGCCGCACCTCCACCTCGATCTCGCGCCGCACCCGGCGGATCCGGAGGGTTGCGACGTCTCCGGGGCGGAAATGCTCGCGAACGAGGGATGTTAGATCGTGGGAGCTGTGGACCGGATGGTCGCCGATGCCCACGATGGTGTCGCCGGGTCGCAGCCCGGCTCGTTCGGCCGGGGTTCCG
>PXDE01000435.1 GCA_003566475.1 PVC group bacterium
AATCCGGTAGCCAGCCCCCCGTGGTGGGCCGACGCTCCGACGTGTCGCGACGTAGCTCCGCTGCGGAGCGCAGTAGGGTCAATCTTCGGTTTCCAAGCATCGCGTATCCCGCATCCCGCATCCCGCATCACCTCCACCGCCGCCACCCGGGTCAGCGGCCGGCCGAACACCTCCGCAAAGCTGGCCAGCAGGGCCTCGCCGGCCGCCTCCATGCCCGGACTCCGGCCCAGATTCCCCTCCAGCGACCCCACCGGCTCTCCGGTCAGGCCGCAGGGGACGATGGTCGAGAACCCGGCCAGTTCCCCCTCCACGTTGAAGCTCATCCCGTGCGAGGTGATCCACCGCCGGATCCGGAACCCGATGGCCGCGATCTTGCCGGCCGCCGTCCACGCCCCCGACTTCCCCTCGCGGCGCCACGCCTCCACCCCGCACCGGGCCGCCGCCCGGATCGCCGTCTCCTCGAGCTGCCACAGGTAGCCATGGGCCCCCGCGTCCTGCGGGGTCAGTTTGAGAATCGGATAGATCACCCACTGGCCCGGCCCGTGGTAGGTCACGTCGCCCCCCCGGGGCGCGGTGAACAGGTCGATCCCCAGATCCCGCAGCCGATCCGGACTCGTGGTGAGGTGGCGGTCGCGGCCCCGGCGTCCCAGGGTCACCACCGGCCGGTGCTGCAAGAGGAGGACCGTGTCCGGAATGCGCCCGTCGCGACGCGCCTGCCACAGGGTCTCCTGGAGCGCGAGGGCCTCGGCGTAGGGGACGGGGGCGTCGAACACCGCCGCCCGGGTGATCGGCTCCACCGCCCGGACCCCCGGTCGGGTCAGTCCTCGTCCTCGTCCTGGGGCAGCAGCTCCTCGTACTGCTCGGAGGACAGGAGCTCGTCGATCTCGGCCGGATCCTCGAGCCGCAGCTTGAACAGCCATCCGTCGCCGTATGGATCCTCGTTGACCAGCTCGGGCTGCTCGTCGAGGCGCTCGTTGACGGCGGTGACCTGGCCGGACAGCGGGGCGTAGACGTCGGAGGCGGCCTTCACCGACTCCACCACCGCCACCTCGTCGTCCACCGAGAACTCGTCGCCCGCCTCGGGCAGCTCGACATAGGTGAGGTCGCCGAGCTGCTGCTGGGCGTAATCGCTGATGCCCACGGTGGCGGTCTTGCCCTCGACCTTGATCCATTCGTGGGACTCGCGATACCGGAGATTGCGTGGCACATCCATCATGATTGATCCCGCCTGACCCTAGGGTTGCCGTTCGTGCTGTTCGGTACCCGATGCCGCGATGGATGTCCAGAGGGATTCGTGAAAATCTCGCGGGCGGCGGGGCCGGACGGGGGAGGGGGGGGGATGGAGGCGCGGGCCGGAATCGAACCGGCGATGGAGGTTTTGCAGACCTCTGCCTTACCACTTGGCTACCGCGCCGATGCCGGTCCCCCCGGGGCCGGGACTTGGCGAACCCGGCCGGACGTGGATAATGGGGAGCTTATGCGATTGTGCGTGTTTGGCAAGGAGGAATCCCCATGACGCCCGCCCAGTGGACCGCGCTGGGGGTGGGGTTCTGCCTGGTGGGCGAGGCCGTGTTCGTGCTCGTAAACCCCCAGCGGGTCCGGCGCCTGCTCGACCTCATGTTGAAGGCGGGCGGGCCGACCTGGCCGGGCGGGGTGTTCATGGTGCTGGCCGCCCTCGGGGTGGGGCTGGTGCAGCGCACCGCCGGCCGGGTGCTGGGGATCGCCCTCGCGGTCGCCGCCGCCTATCTGCTCGCCATGGGCCTGCTGGTCTTCGTGCCCGACCTCTTCCGCTGGCTGGCCAACCGGCTCTACACCGACCCCAAATTCCGGCTCCTCCGCATCCTCTACACCCTCGAGGGACTCGCCGGGCTCACCCTGATCGGGCTCGGCCTCTTCTATCCCTAGGCCACCATCTCCATGCGCGGGCAAGGATCTTCCTCCGTCGGAGTTCCGCGTTCACGCGGAAGCCTGCGTCGCCGCTTTAGCGGCGGCGGGGTGGGCGTGGCATCGACGGCCCGGGGAGGGCGAATTCCGCCACGGGCGCATCCGCGTCAATCTGACGTGGCGTGTGCCTTCCCATCGAATCGCCCCTTCAGGGCTCCTGATCATAGAAAACGCTTATCCCCAGGGCTCTTGCCCTGGGCTGATCTGAGTCGCACCCTCGGGGCTCTGCACGGATCCACCTGTCTTCTACGCTGCCAAGCCCCGGAGGGGCGACTCAGTCCAGCCTGGGCCGCAAGGCCCAGGAACCCGGTTTCTCAAAGATTCGGAGCCCTGAAGGGGCGATTCCATGGGGTGCCCACCATGCGCACGAGCTTGGGTTGACGCGAAATCGCCACGGGCGGAATGAACCGCGAGCAAGGGGACGGCCAAAGTCCGTTCCTGGCTCGTTCCGGGCGCCTGCGCATGGCCTTTCCTCGCTTAGGCCCTACCTACGGCGCTGGCTCGCCTTCGGCCTTCCAGCGCGTGCGGTTTCCTTCGCGGGTCGCTTCGCCGCGCACGGCGAGGTTCCGGGTCCCCCGGGGGCCCTCGCGGGTGATCTTGCTGTGCCAGGTGCGGCCGTTCTCGCCGGGGGTGATCACCGTCTCGCGGGTGCAGCGGATCACCTTCTCGTCGCACCCGTCCTCGATCCGCACGATCCGGGTGGCCCGCACGGTGATGGTGCCGTCCTCGTTGCGGACACCCCGGCCCGACG
>PXDE01000512.1 GCA_003566475.1 PVC group bacterium
CAAGGCCCTGCTCGTTGATCTGTGGGGGGCGCTACGCACCTACGAGGCGGCCCGGATCGCCGGGGTGACCCACTACGTGATGGTGAGTTCCCTCAAGTCGGCCGACCCCGACCTCGGGCCGGCGAAGATGCGGCACTATCTGGTGGCCAAGCACATCGCCGACGACTACCTCGTCCGCAGCGGCCTGCCCTACCTCATCCTCCGGCCCGGCGGGCTGACCGAGGATCCGGGCGGAGGCAGCGTGACCCTGGCCGAGCACCTGCCCGAGCAGCAGGGCACGGTGCCGAGGGACGACGTGGCCGCTGTGATCACCGAGGCCCTGCGGGTCGGGCTGAAGGGAAGAGTGCTGGACCTGATCTCCGGCGACATCCCGATCCCGAAGGCGGTGGCGGCCTGGATGGGCTGAGCGGGGGGCCTCTGGTCTGAGACGCCGAACGCTATTCACCACAAACCACAGCTTTCCAGTAGGATGTCCCCGACGTGGCACGGGGGCGCCTGCCCCCGTGCCCTGTCCCCGGAAGCCGCCGGTCTCGGACCCGGCTTCGCGAAGACGCTACGCCGCGGCAGGCCCATCGGACGCGTCGGACGCGTCGGACCAAGCCGGAGCGAGGGCAGGCCATGGCCCGTTCCTTGCGGGTGCCGGGCTCGTTCCAGGAACCCGGGCATGGCTGCTCCTCGCTCTGGCTCGGCGGGAGCCTCGCCCTCCCGGTCGGCGCTCCTCCGAGGCGTGAACCCGTTTGAGCGGCCGCCTCCCTTCGACATTCAACGTTCTGCGGTTCAGCGGCCCTCACTGCTCTGCGACACGCTCCGGCGATTCCGTGGACAAGTCATTGGCCCGCACAAACATATGATCGAATGGGCGCGTCCCAAGTAGTCCGCTGTTCCCGCCCTGCGGGACGGACTGCGCATGGAACGAGCCTATTTGGGCGGAAGAGAAGCCATGGTCCAGCGTTCCTCCAGCCAGGCACCGGACATGCGCCCTCGCTGTCACAGACAGCGAGGTACTGGCCGCCCCATCCGCCATCCGAGCCGCGAGAAGTTGTCGGGAACAGCGACTGCAACGCACGACCGAGTTCCATGTTCGATGTTGGACGTTCGATGTCCGATGTTCCCCGCGCCCCAGCCGTCTCACCCCCTATCCGGCTGAGCCCGGCGGTTCAGGGAACGGCGGCGCCGCAGGCGGTGCAGAAGCGGGCGGCTTCGGCGAGGCGGGTGCCGCAACCGGTGCAGAAACGGGCGGGCGGCGGTTCGGTCGGCGGCGCGGCGGCGGCCGGGGGAGATGGCGGTTTCTGGAGCGCGGGGGCGGCCTGGAACTCGGCCGAGGTGGTGCGGCCAGGATGGATCCAAAAGGTCTCGGCGAACGCCCGGCCGGCGAACCGGGTCCGGAGGGTGTACTCGCCCATGGGCAGGGAGACCGTCTCCCCGAACCGGCCCCGGGCCACCACTTCGCCGTCGGCGGACGTCACGTCAAACGACTCCGGCGTCCCCAGCACGTAGGCGAGGGTGTCGTGGACCCAGTTCCGGGGATCGTCGGAGGTGGCGTAGCGGCCGCCGAGGGTGTCGGCGATCTGCTCCATCTGGCGGCTCCATTCGGGCCGGCCGGCCATCTCGAAGCCCACGGCGATGAACTCGATGCCGTCCAGCCGCGCCAGTTCCCGGGCGGCGGCCAGGGGATCCTGGAGGGGCCGGGTGTTCTCCTCGCCCTCGGCCAGGAGGACGACCTTCACCGGCCGATCGGGGCCGGGCCGCACCCGGGCCAGGTCCCGGGCGGTCTCGCGGAGGCTGAGGGCCAGGGGGGTCTTGCCCCGGGGCCGCAGACCGGCCAGCACCGCCTCGAAGGCCTCGCGGTCGAGGGCCCGCATGGGGACTTCGAGTGCGGTGTCCTCGTCGGCGCCGGGCTCGATGGCCCGGAGGCGGTGCCCAAACACGCGCAGGGCGACCTGGCTGGAGTCGGGCAGGCGGGACACAATCGTGCGCACCGCGTCGCGCAGCAGGTCGAACCGGATGCGCCCGTCGTCGAGGAGTTCGAGCAGAGATCCGCTGGCGTCGAGGATGATGTAGATCCGCTCCGGAGGGGGCTCGCCGAGCCGCATGCGCAGGGTGCCCGGGCGTTCGGGGTCGGCCGCCTCGGGGGCGAGGCTCGGGGTGGCCCGGGTGAGAAAGAGCAGGGCGAACGCGGTGGCCAGCGCCTCGGGGCGCTCGCCTTCGGGGGGCCAGCTTCCGTCGGGCCGCTGGCGGTCGACCAGGAACCGGGCGCCCAAGGGATACCACTCGTGTTCGCCGATGAACTCGGTGTCGAGGATCCGCCCCACCCGTTCGAGGGAGTAGAGGTAGTAATAGAGCCACTGCCCTCCTACGGGGACCCGGAAGCGGTCGGGCGGATGCATGGAGACGGTGAAGTTTTCGGCGAGCCAGGCCAGCCCGCGCTCGACGGTCTCGTGGCGGGCGGGCTCGGGATGGCCCAGCGCGTGGCCGGCCAGGGCCACCGCGCAGATGCCGGCGCAGGTCATGGAGCCGTAGCTGCGGGTGCGGCGCCAGGTGTATCCCCAGCCGCCGTCCGGCATCTGGGCGTCGACGTGGGCGTCGAGGGTCCGCTGCCAGAGATCGCGGGGCATGCGCAGTCCCGACCGCTCGGCCGCGTGCAGGCCGAGCAGCGCGAACTGGGCCACCGAAAGATCCTTGTCGGCGCCGACA
>PXDE01000214.1 GCA_003566475.1 PVC group bacterium
AGCGGAGTGGGAATGGGCGGCGCGGGCGGGCGAACGGGTCCGCTACCCCTGGGGCTGGGGTCCGCCCACGCCGCGGCTGGCCCGGCTCGATGCGGAAGGGCCGGCTCCAGTGGGGCGCCATGCGCCCAACCCCTGGGGTCTGCACGACATGGCCGGCAATGTCTGGGAATGGTGCGAGGTGTCCCGCCCGCCCGTGCGGCCGGGACAGGCGGTGGCCCGGGGCGGAAGCTGGGCCGAGCCACATCCGCACATGGTCACGATTCACGCCCGGGGCTGGTTCCGGCCCGACTACCGAGACGCGGATGTCGGGTTCCGCCTCCTGATCGAGGCCGCCCCATGAGCGTTCGCTGGAAGCACCGGGTGGAGTATGGCCTGCTCCGGGGCATCGCAGGCCTGTTCCAGATCCTTCCCTACCGCGTGGCCCTCGGCCTCGGCTGGGGCCTGGCCTGGACGGGTCATTTCGTGGTCCGGTTCCGGACACGGGAGGCCCGCCAGCGGCTCCGGCAGGTGCTGGGGCCGGACCGGCCCGAACGGGAGATCCGCCATCTGGCCTGGCGAGCCTTCCGCAACCTGGCCTTCAACGTGGTCGACATCGCCCGGCTGGGACACACCGACCCGGAGGAGGCCCGGCGGACCACGGCGTTCGACCCGGACGGGCTGACCCGGCTGCTGGATCACATCCGGACGGGCCGGGGGGCGGTGCTGGCCATCCCGCATATGGGCAACTGGGAGCGCGCGGCGGCGGTGGCCCATCAACTGGGCATGCCCCTGTTCTACATCGCCCGGCGTCAGAAGAACCCCCTCGCCGACGCCTGGCTCAACCGGCTCCGCGAGACCACGGGCGGCGACGTGGTGCTCAACGACTCGCGGGTGCTCCAGAATGTGGTGAGGCGGCTGAAGGCCGGTCAGATGGTGGCCATGCTGCCGGACGTGCGCAACCCGACGCCCGCTCTGGCCATTCCCTTCCTGGGCGGGACGGCGAACCTGGGCGCGGGGACGGCCCTGTTCGCCCGCATGGCCAGGGTGCCGATCCTCTGGTGCTTCGCCACCCGCGAGGGGTGGACCCGCCACCGCATCCACGGCCTGAAGTTCGTCTGGCCCGACCCCGAGGCCGACCGCGACGAGGATCTGGCGCGGATGACCTCCGAGGTGATGGCCCGGTTCGACCAGGCCATCCGCGAGCATCCCGACCAGTACTTCTGGTTCAACAAGCGCTGGGTGCTCGATCCCCTCTCCCCTACTCCGCCCAGTCCACCCCCAGATTGAGCTCGGCCTGGCGGCCGGGCAGCATGCGCACGATCCGCTTCATCTCGAGCTGGAGCAGGAGGATGTTGACCCGGTGGGCGGGGAACGCGGTGCGCCGGGCGAGGTCGTCGAGGTTGAGCGCCCCCTCCTTCAGCACGGAGGCCAGAACCTTCTCCTCGTCGGTGAGCTGCACCACCGGCCCCTCGGCGGTGCGGTCGCCGGGCCGGGCGCGCTCGGGCGGGAACAGGAACTCGAACTCCTGGAGGATGTCGTCGATGTCGTCGACCAGGGTGGCCCCCTGCTTGATGAGCCGGTGGCAGCCCCGGGAGCCGGGGGAGTCGATCCGCCCCGGCACCGCGAACACGGTGCGGCCCTGGGCCAGGGCCTCGTCGGCGGTGAGGATGGCCCCGCTGCCGGTGTCGGCCTCGACCACGAGCACGCCGGCGGCGAGGCCGGACACGATCCGGTTCCTCATGGGGAAGGTCGTCCGGCCCGGGGCGGTGCCGAGGGGGAACTCGCTGAGGACCGCGCCCTGCTCGGCGATCTGGCCGGCCAGGTCGGCGTTCTCGGGCGGGTATAGCTGGTCGTGGGCGCTGCCCAGCACGGCCAGGGTGCGGCCGCCGCCCTTGAGGGCGCCCCGGTGGGCGGCGGTGTCGATGCCCCGGGCCAGGCCGCTGATCACCGCGATGCCGGTCCGGGCCATCTGGAAGGAGAGCCGGTCGGCAATCTGGGTCCCGTAATGGGTGCTGTGCCGGGTGCCCACCACGGCCACGCTGTGCCGGTCGTTGGGCTCGAGCGTGCCCCTGACATAGAGGGCGAGGGGCGGGTCGTGAATGGACTTGAGCGGTTCGGGATACTCGGCGTCCACGGGGGTGACCAGCCGCAGCCCGAGGGCCTCGGCCCGCTCGATTTCGCGGGCCACCCGGTCGGGATCGCGCTGGGCCACGATGCTCTGCGAGAGTTCGGGCCCCACCCCCTTGGCCTTGCGCAGCTCCGCCTCGTCGGCCTCGAGGATGGCCATGGGCGAGCCGAGGATCTCGATCAGGGCCCGCACCTTCACCGGCCCGAGCTTCTCGGTGAGGTTGAGCGCGATGTAGGCCTCGCGGGGGGTCATGGGTCAGTCCCCGCCCCTGAACCGCCGTGGTTCAGCCGGACAGGGGGTGAGACGGCTGGGGCGGTGTGGGATGCGGGATGCGCGATACGGGATGCGCGATGCGGGATGCGGGATTTGGGCCAGTACGCGCATGTCCGGTGCCTGGATGGAGGAAGGCGGCAACAGACCGTTCTTCCACCCAGTAGGCTCGTTCCATGCGCGGTCCGCTTTCACAGAAAGCGGACTACGGGGGCGGGGCCTGTCCGAACGAGGTTGACTGTGTTTCAACGAGTTCCTCATGGCGTCGGGTGGGAGGTCTCAGGGTGGCGGGGGCGGGGCGGGGCGGGCGGACCGCC
>PXDE01000021.1 GCA_003566475.1 PVC group bacterium
AGGTTCTGGAAGCCGGGGCGATCCCGGCCGACGAGGCGGACACCTATTTCTGGCGCGGAGGCTGGCCGGCGCTCTGGAGGGACCGGACGCTGGACCGGGACCTCTGGCACGGTTCCTATGTGGCCACCTATCTCGAGCGGGACGTCCGCAACATCCTCAACGTCGGGAGCCTGCGCGACTTTGACCGCTTCCTGAGGGCCTGCGCCCTCCGGGCGGGCCAGCTCCTGTCCCTGGCCGATCTCGCCCGCGACGTGGGCGTGGCCCCCAACACCGCCAAGGCCTGGCTGTCGGTGCTCCAGGCCAGCCACCAGGTCTTTCTGCTCGAACCCTGGCACGTGAACGCGGGCAAGCGCCTGATCAAGTCGCCCAAGCTCCATCTGGGGGACAGCGGCCTGCTCCTGTATCTGATGGGCTTCCGCCGCTGGGCGGACGTCCTTGCCAGCGCGAGCTTCGGGGCGATCTGGGAGAACATCGTGGTCGCGGAGGTCCGCAAGGCCCTCTGGAACCGGGGGCGCCGCGATCCGCTGTACTTCTGGCGCACGGTGGCCGGCGAGGAAGTGGACCTGGTGATCGAGACCGGCGCGCGGCGGTTTATCGCCGTCGAATGCAAGGCCTCCGAGCGGGTGGAGGCGGGCGACGCGCGGGGGATCGGGGCCATGGGCCGCGCCTACGGCGACGCGGCACTGGAGGCCGGTCTCTGCGTCTGCCGGACGCCCCGGTCCTATCCGCTGTCCCCGGACGGCCGCCTGCACGCCATGCCGCTGAGTGCCGCGGTGGAGCGGATCGCGGGTCGGGAATAGCCCGGTCTGTGTGGCCGACGCCCCGTAGCTCCGCGTTCCTTGCGGAGGCTCCGGGGACACGGCGGGGACCGGGGAAGCGGATGGAATCCGCTTCTACTGGGAGGCCGCGCGAAGTCCGTAGCCGAACGCGCTAAGCGTTTGGCCACCCGTGGGAACGAACATGGGCACCGCGCGAAGCCCGTAGCTGGACGCACCAGCGTTCAGCCGACGGCGGGAACGAGCCCGGCGGGTGCGAAGCTCCGCTGCGGTCGCGGCGCCCCCGTCGTTCCCGGCGTCGGCCAAAGCCTGGGCGGCTTCGGCTACGGGGAGGCGGCCCGGCTGCGCGAGCCCCGCGCCCCCGTGGCCCGGGCATCTTGCCCGGAGCCGAGCGAGATTCAGTCCCGATCCGGCCACGAAGAGCGCTTCCGCTGAACGTGGTCGTTCCGGGATCGTGCCTCGCTCGGGCACGGGCTGGAAGCGCCGTGCCACGTCCGGGGCATCCTGCTGGCAAGCGGTGTTTGGTGGGGGATGGTGTGCGTGGTTTTTCAGAGCCGTGATGCGACAAGGTGTCTCATGTCTTAGATGGGAGCGTCTGCCGCCCCTCCACGGCCCGGCGCAGGGTGACCCCGTCGGCGTAGGCGATGCCGCTGCCGGCGGGGATGCCGAAGGCGAGGCGGGTAAGGGCGACCCCCAGAGGATCGAGAACCTCCCGGAGCAGGCTCACCGTGGCCTCGCTCTCGGTGTCGGTGCCCAGGGCGAGCATGACTTCCCGGGCCCCCAGGGACCGGACCCGGCGGGTGAGGTCGTCGATCCGGAGATGCTGCGGGGCCTGCCCGGCGCCGGCCGAGAGTTTGCCACCGAGCACGAAATACACCCCGGAGAATCCCCGCGCGGACTCGATCAGCTCCACGTCCCCGGGCTGTTCGACCACGCAGAGCAGCGACCGGTCGCGCCGGGAATCGGCGCAGATGGCGCAGGGATCCTGGTCGCGCAAAGTGAGTCTCCCGCACTCGGCGCAGCGGACCACATGCTCGCGCAGGCCGCGCACCGCCTCCTCGATCTCCCGGCAGGTTTCGGACCCATCCTGAGCCAGATGCAGGGCCATGCGCTCCCCGGACCGGCGGCCCACTCCGGGCAGCTTCGAAAACGCCGCGGTCAGCCGGCGCACCGGGTCGGGCAGAGCCATGACCTTAGCCGGACCGATCCCGCCCGCAGGCGCCCATTCGCACTGCCATTGCCGAGAACTTCGCTCGTCCGCGCAAATTCTTCACCATCCCAATTCCCCCCTCTGTGAAACTCCGTAACCTCTGCGGCCTCTGTGGTTCGTTCGGTTGCGGCCGGTGGCCGCGCTGGATCCATTCGCGGTTAAGCAACATGGCTTCCGCGCTAGAAGGGGAGTCCGCCGCCGGGCAGGTTGAGGCCGGCGGTGACCTTGCCCATCTCCGTCTGCATCATCTCCTGGGCGGCCTTCATGGCCCCGTCCACGGCGGCAAGGAGCAGATCCTCGAGCATCTCGACATCCTCGGGATCCACCACCTTGGGGTCGATGCGGATGGATTCGATGGACAGGTCGCCCCGGGCCACCGCCTTGACCATGCCGCCGCCGGTGGTGAACTCGACCGTCTTCTCGGCCAGTTCGGCCTGCACCCGCTGCATCTCCTTCTGCATGCTCGCGGCCTGCTTGAGCATCTTCATCATATTGGCCATGGCAATCCTCTACTCCTGGGTTGGGCCGTCGTCGCGGCCATGGGGTCGTACATCGCGAATGGTTCCGCTGAACAGTTCGGTGGCCAGCTTCACCGCCGGGTGCCGCCGGGGATCGTCGGCCCGGGGCGCGGGCGGGGCCGGGGGCGGGGCGGGGCGGGGGGGCGGGGAAGGGGCGGCGGCGGGAGACGGGGCGGGGGGCGCCGCCGGG
>PXDE01000101.1 GCA_003566475.1 PVC group bacterium
CCGGCCCTCAGGGATTCGATCGACCGGTCGACCCAATCCCCGAGATCGCCCTTCAGCATGAT
Organism: PVC group bacterium; assembly: GCA_003566475.1. Lineage (GTDB taxonomy): Bacteria > Verrucomicrobiota > Kiritimatiellia > SS1-B-03-39 > PXDE01 > PXDE01. The sequence goes on from PXDE01000101.1 coordinate 63, forward strand.
CCGGCCCAGCGCGATGAGCCTGGCGATCTCCAGCGTGGAGACGGTGGCGACATGGAGCGGTTCGGCCACGTCCAGCACTCGCCGTCTCGTCCGGGCCCCTAGCCGGTCCGGATCCTCCTGCGTCCAGATCCACACATGGGTATCCAGCAGGAGGGCCATCCCTAGACCTCCCAGTCTTCAGAGGTGTCCGCGTGGACGATGTCACCGTGGATGGTCATCCGCCCCCGGCACGCGCCGAGCCGGGCTGGCGGCGCCCCGCCCGGAAGTGGCTCCACCCTAGCCAGCGGACGGCCGCGCCGGGTGACCACCACCGGCTCCCCGGTGCGGCTGGCCTCCTTGAGCACCGCGATGCACTTGGCCTTGAACTCGGAAACGCCCATGGTCTGCATGGTGGCACCCTAACCTGGTCAACTCAGGAGGTCAAGTCATGTCCTCTGGGCGCAGCCCTGAGGAGGCGGTGGTCAGCGGTCAGTCGCGGCCGCTGGCACGAAGGGTCAGCCGGATATGTGCTGAGACACGGGGCGAGGAGAGGCGGTCTCATTGGGGATATGGGATTGGTTCCATTGGCTGATGTCTGGCCTGTCGCGATTCGCTATCGCTATCGCTATCGATGTTCGCTTCTCGGATGGCTGGCGAGGGCAAACCGCAGAACCGCAGAATGTCGAATGTCGAACTCCGGTGGCCGGCCTCCGTGGTGGGTCCACGCTCCGACGTGGACCTTCCGGGCGCGGAAGGCGCCACCGCCCATTCATTCACCGGCCCGCCTTGGTCAGGGGGCCTGGGCGATGGGCGCCCGGTCGCGGAGGCTGACGACGCCGAGGGCGTCCTGGACGGCGCCGGCGGTGTCGAAGAGGTCGCGGGCGTGCTCGCGCCAGGGCAGGGCTCCGGCCACGCCCCACACCGCCTGGCCCGCCTGGAACATCCGCACATGGTCGCGCAGGACGGCCGCGCCGCGCCCGGCCAGATCCTCGCCCAGGCGCTCGCGCAGGTCCTCGTGGGCGAGGGCGATCTCGATGATCAGCCTGGCCTCCGTCTCCTGCAGGCCCTCCCGGATCTGCTGATAGGCCACGGTCGGCCGGGGGCCGTCCCGTCCCGGCGCGGTCAGGGACTCCGGGTTCCGCAGCAGGTTCCCGTATCCGCCGCCACTCATCCGATGGAAACGGTCGTCTTCGGTGTCGGGCAGGCGCACCGGCCATCTGTCGAACCAGAAGCGGCTCACCCCCCAGAAGTCCCCGCTGCCATGCGGCCCCCCGCCCCTGGACACGTTTCCGGTGAGCAGATGGCGGTAGGCGGCCGCATGCCGTCCGCCGCCACCCAGGGTGCTGAAGTGATAGCGGGCCGCCGAGGCCTTGGGAAACCGATTGTCCCAGCCCCCCTGCGCCCCTGACGGGCTCCAGACCTCCTCGTGGAACCCCATCGGCATCCCCCGGAGCGACCATTCGGTCCGGTCCCGGGGCGCGCGGTAGCCGCGGGAATGCGAGAACAGGTTCCACCGGAGCCCCGGCGCGATCCGCTTCAGCGCCTCCACCTCGTCCGCCGACGGCTTGCGGTCATGGGCGCAGGCGATCATCACCGTGTGGTCCGGCCAGCCCAGGCCGCGGGTGATCCGGAGCGTCCCCTCGATGACCGGCCTCCAGAAGGCCTCGCCGTCGGGATCGTCGAACCGGGGGGCTTCGATGGATTCCCGTTGGCCGTCCGGAAGGGCGCGGGTCACCTGGATCGGCTGGTTCCGCTGGGCGACGTCCCAGAGGTGGAGCCCGAGCACCCGGGGCGGCCCGACGCGCTCGTGGTAGAGGGCGAGGTAGCGTTCGAGCTGGCCGAAATCCGGCCGCAGGGCGTCATCGGGTCCGGTCCAGTGGACGAGGGTCTCGCGGGTACCCAGGATCCCCGGCCGGGCCATGGGCACCCAGAGCACCTGGTTGCCCACCCCGGCCAGAAGGTCGAACACCTGCCCGAGCCGGGCGTAGTGGGCGTCGCTCCACAGCGATTCGCCGTAGCGGTAGGCCACGTTCTCGGGCTGATGAAGCATCCCCGCCAGCGAGACGAACTGGCGCTGGTCGGGAAGCCGGTAGGCGCCGACCATCAGCTCGACCGGCACGTCCCGGACCTCGTCTTCCGCCTCGACCCGGGCCGTACCGCGGTAGAGGCCCGGCGGCGTGTCCTCGGGAATATCCACCTGCACCCAGACCGGGCGGTGCGGCGCGTCCGGGCCGGGGGCCTCGTCGAGGATGCTGTAGGTGTCGGACTCGAATCCGTCCTCCGGGCCGATGGCATCGCGGTGGACCCGCGAGGCGTGGAGCATGGTGATACGCGAGGGCGGGATCGCGCCGGCGTCGCCCCGGAGACCGTCCAGGCGGACCTCAGGGGCGGGCAGGGGACGGGTCGAGGAGACCACCACCGGGGCGGAGGCCCGGCCCCCGCGCGGGCCCACCAGCCGCAGGACGGCCGCCTCGTCGTCAGGCGCGGGCACGCTGTCCGGCCGGATGTCGGTGACCGGACTGCCCACCCAGATCCGGGTTCCCTCCGGGTGCGCGGACGAGGGGCCGGAGACGCCGGTTCCGGTGGCCCGGAGCGTGGCTTCGACCAGGCCCATGGCCAGAAACTGGCCGCCCCGGTCCA
>PXDE01000583.1 GCA_003566475.1 PVC group bacterium
CCCCCAGGGCTTTCGCCCTGGGCTGGCCTGAGTCGCCCCTTCGGGGCTCTGCATGGATCCACTTGTCCGCTTCACCCGGAAGCCCCGGAGGGGCGACTCAGTCCAGCCTGGGCCGAAAGGCCCAGGAACCCGGTCTTTCCATCATTCGGAGCCCTGAAGGGGCGATTCCATGGGACGACCACCATGCGCACGAGGTTAGGTTGAGGCGTATGCGCCACGGGCGGGCCGAGCCGGAGCGAGACCGGGCCATGCGCAGGCTCCTGGAACGAGCGAGGCAACGACCGAACCCCAAGGGGTTCCATCCGCCAGCCCAGGGTTGCGGCCCTGCCGCTACCCTGGGTTCGCAGCACCCCACCGACCTACCCCAACGGGGTTGTGTCCGCTATGCCGAACGCGTTGGACGCCTCGGACGCAACCCTTTCAGGGTAGGGACGATATCGTGCCGGGAACCCCAGGGTAGCTCGTGCCTCGCAACCCTGGGCTGGGGTTACGTAGCCCCGTTGGGGCATTCGGATTCCCTCCTGAGAACGTTCGACCCACTTAGGTTGACGCGATTGCGCAGGGCGTCCAACGTCTGGACGAAACCGTCCAAGGCCGGGACGGGCTCCGGTCTCGCGCGGGGAGGGGCGCTGGGGTAGGATGATGGTCTTATGCCGCCTGCCGCCTCCCACCTGCGTCCCCATGTCTCGCGCGACCACGCCATCCGGCGGTGGTTCTGCCTGGATCTGGACGGGACGGTGCTGGAGTACGACTGCGAGCCGGGACGGATCCACGACGAGGCCATCGCGTTCCTGAACGCCCTGGACCTGGAGCGGTTCGGGTGGATCATCAACAGCGGCCGGGAGGTGCGGGATCAGCTCAGGATCCTCGACCTGTCGGTGACCCGGGGCCTGGAGGTGTTGCCGGAGGCCCTGCTGTGCTGCGAGGCCGAGATCTATGTGCGCGAGCACCAGGCCTACAAGCCGTGGGACGACTGGAACGAGACGGTGGCCCGGGCCCAGGCCTCGTTCAACCGCGAGGTCCGCCTGGCCATGGCCGAGGACATCGCGGTGTGGGGCCGCGAGCTGGGCGCCCACCGGCTGTACCTGGACGACCGGGTGACCGGGGTGGTGCTGGCCGGGCTGTCCCCGGAGGAGGCGGCGGCGGTGGTGGCCCGGTTCCGGGAGGCCCTGGGGCCGCTCGGGGACCGGGGGACGGTCACCGAGAACGCGCTCTGGGTGTCGGCCATGCCCGGGGGCTACCACAAGGGGCGGCTGCTCGAGGAGTGGATGGTGCGCCACGGCGTACCCCCGGCCTCGGTGCTGGCCATCGGCGACGACCACAACGACCTCTCCATGCTGGACGGCTCGGTGGTGCCCCACGTAGGGTGCCCGGCCGACGCGCGGCCCATGGTGGCCGAGCTGGTGGAGGCCAAGGGAGGCCGGATCGCCTCCCGGCCGGGCCCCCCGGGCACGGTGGAACTGATGACCCTTTGGATGACGCTGGGAGAGCAGGCATGAGGATCGACGCGTTCCGGGCGGTGCGCCCGGCGGCGGGCCGGGAGCCGGAGGTGGCCAGTCCGCCCTACGACGTGGTGGACCGGGCCCAGGCCCGGGACTGGGTGTCCGCCCGCCCCCGGAGCTTTCTGCGCATCACCCGGCCGGACTACGCCTGGGGCGAGGAGGTGGGGGCGGATCCGGTGCGGCTGGCCGAGGAGGGCCGGTCGACCCTGGACGCGGACCTGGCCTCGGGCCTGCTGACTCAGGACGAGACGCCGGGGCTGTTCCTGTACCGGCTGGAGAAGGACGGCCGGGCCCAGACCGGCCTGGTGGGCGCGTTCCAGACCGCCGAGTACGAGGGGGGGATCATCCACCGCCACGAGAGCACCCTGCGCCGGAAGGAGGACGAGCGGGCCCGGCACATCCAGACCCTGATGGCCCACACCGGCCCGGTGTTCCTGATGAGCCCCGACCTTCCGGGCTGGGAGACGCGGGTGGCGGAGCTTACGGCCACGCCGCCTTATTTCGACTTCCGGTCGGACGCCGGGGTGCGGCACACGGGGTGGCGGATCGCGGATCCCGGGTCCTGGCAGGCCTGTTTCGCGGACGCCCCGGGGTATGTGGCCGACGGTCATCACCGGGCGGCGGCGGCGGTGCGGGCGGCGGCGGCCCTGGACGCGGAGCGCGGCCCCGGCGGCCCCAGCCGCGCCCGGTTCCTGGGCGTGGTGTTCCCGGCCCGCGAGCTGCGGATCCTGGGCTATCACCGGCTGGTGCGCGACCTGGCGGGCCAGACGCCCGAGGCGTTCCGGGCCGCGCTGGCCGAGGCGTTCGAGGTGACCGAGGCCGCCGACGGCACGCCCTCGGGCCCGGGGGATCTGCGGATGGTGCTGGAGGGGCGATGGTACCGGCTGCGGCCCCGGACGCCCGCCCCTGCCGATCCGGTGGGGGGGCTGGACGTGAGTCTGGTCCAGGACCGCATCCTCGGGCCCGTGCTGGGGGTGGGCGATCCCCGGTCCGACGACCGCCTGGTCTGCGTGGGGGGCATCCATGGGCCGGGGGCGCTGGAGCGGGCGGTGGCCGGGGGCCAGGCCGCCGTGGGCTTCGCCCTGCATCCGGTGTCGGCGGACGGGCTGATGGCGGTGTGCGACGCGGGACGGCTGATGCCGCCCAAGAGCACCTGGTTCGAGCCCAAGCTGATGTCCGGGCTGTGGGTGCATCGGATCGACGACTGATTTTTTCCGCTTGCCTCCCGGGGAGCACGGCGTATTCTCGGGCGCTTTGCTGATCCCGAACCCGATTTCGGGAGACGTAGCTCAATGGTTAGAGCACCGGACTGTCGATCCGGTGGTTGCGGGTTCGAGTCCCGTCGTCTCCGCCATCGCGCCCGGCCGGATCCCGATCCGGCCGGGCTTTTTTTGTGCGCCGGGGCTGGGGTGGGGGCATGAGGTCGGTGAACCAAGATCCGGCCGTTGCCACAGACCCGACCTGCTGCGACCCCTCCGGGGTCGGTCTCTTCCTGGGACACAGGATCCGGGGGCGTCGCTCCGCTTACCCCCGGCTAATGGCTGGCACCCCTGCGGGGTGGCTGGGACGTACGCGACCCCGGAGGGGTCGAAGCGATTAGCCGGGGGTCGAGCGACGCGACACCCCCGGAACCCGGACCTTCTCTTCACCGTCCGACCCCGGAGGGGTCGCAGCAATCGAGCCTTCTCGCCCTCTGCCAGGGCGGGGTTCAATCTTGCCCCCATTAGCGTTCATTCGCGGTTCCGCCGCATGGTTCCGGCGCCTAGGGCAACAGGTCTTCGGGCTCGGTGACGCCCTCCTCCTCCGCTCCGGGGATCGCGTCCACCTCGACCGGCTCCGGCTCGGGCTCCGCCTCCTCGAGCAGGTCTTCCGGAACGTCGAGCGGACCTTCTGGGACCGGAGGCGGTTCGGCGTCGGCCGGGGGCGGGGCTGGATCCTCGACGGGAGGCGGATCGGGCCCGACCTCCGGTTCAGGCTCCGGGGGCGGGATCTCGGGCGGGGCCAGCGGATCCTCGGCGGGGATCTCGGGCTCGGGCGTGACCATGGGCGGAGGAGGGGTGGGCATCGGCGTGGGGACCGGGGTCGCCACGGGGGTGGGGGCCGGGGGCGGAGCGAGCTCGGGCGCGGGCGGCGTCCCGGCCGGGGTCTCGGGGCGACGGTTGCGCGTCTCGATGTAGAAGAACACCGCTCCGCCGGCCAGGATCAGGGCGATCACCATCATCAGCGCATTGCCCAGCGCGTTGCGGCGTTCGGCCCGGATCAGAAGCTGCTGCAAGACCTCTTCCGAGTCGCGCGACTGCTCCATGAGGCGGGTGACCGTCTGGGCGTGGCTGGACTGGGTGCGGTCGATGACATCGAGGGTGCTGTTGAACCGGGTGATGCTCTCCACAAGCTGCTCGTCGATCTTCTCCCGGTTGCCCCGAAGGTCGTCGGGCAGCTTGTCGAGGGTCTGGACAAGGCGGTCCTGGACATCGCTCTGCCGTTCGAGATGAGTGCGGATGGAGCGGATGAGGTCGAGCAGTTCGATATAGCCCGCCTGCACGGCCTGGTTCTGAAGGTCACGCCGCTCCTGGCGCCGGCGGAAGAGCCCGAACCAGCCGGGCTTGTCCGCAGGCGGCCGGTCGGGGGCGGTCGGGGCGGCGGGAGGCGGTCCCTTGGAGTAGTGCGGTTCCGACCCAATCAGCTCCGGGTCGTCGGAATCCGGGGCATCGTCCTCGGCCGGCTCGGGTTCCGGCGGACGTTCGGCCGCCGAATCCGGCGCCTGCGCATCCTCGGGCTCATCCTTGGATTTCTTCCAGAACGACAACATCTAGACCCCCCCGGCCAGACCGGCCGAACATGTTGTGGTCTTCATACCGCAACCCCCGCCCTCATGCAACCGCCTTCCGCCCCAGAAGACCTGTCCCTATCCACCAAGAGACCTGTCCCTATCCGTTCGACAAGACCTGTCCCTATCCCACGGGGACAGGCCCTACTGGGGACAACGGGATTAGGGACAGGTCTTCCCGGACGGGGACAGGCCCTTCCGGAAGGGGACAGACCCTGGCGAGCGCATGCCTCGGGTATTCCGGGGCCGGGCGACGGGCGGACGGGGTCCGTGCGGGGCCGAACGGAGGGGCAGCCAGGAATGGCTGACCTACGGGAGGCCAGTGTCCACAAACAGGTCGACCACTCCAAGCCGACCTCGTGGGCAGGATGCGGCCGGAACCAGGACGCGAGACCCAAGAGAGGATCCGTGAACTCTACCGGCGGCCCCGCGTCTTCCGGCGGCGGCGCAAGACGAAGAGCAGGCCGGCCACCCCGAACAGGGTCACCGAGCCCGGCTCGGGAATGACCTGCTGCACATCGGCGATCTGCAGGTTGGTCAGCACGATCTGGTTGTCGCCAGGCCGATAGACCACCTCGCCGTCGAGCACCAGGTCTCCCTGCACCAGCCAGGTGCCGAAGTTCAGGGGGTCCACCGGGTCATTGCCGGCCCACTGGAACAGCACGTACTCGGTCAGCAGCGGCAAGTCGCTCAGGCTGGCGATCACGTTGACGGTGTAGAGGCCGTCGTCGGAAAGCTGGAACGCGTCGCCGCCGCCGGTGATCCAGACCAGGTCGCCCAGCATGCCGAGCACGTCCCAGTGGTAGATCGAACCGGAGAGGAAGGTGAACTGCTCGACCTCGAGGGTGCCCACGCTGTTGCCGGGCGAGAGGGGGCCTTCGAGCACGACCCGCGAGCCGGTGATGGAGCCGCCGCCGGACAGCGACTGGAACATGTTGCCGGACACGAGGTTGCTCAGGTTGGCCGATGGGCGATCCCTCCTCGACTCAGAGCCCGAAGCTGCGGCGGTCGGTGCGGCGGGGGACGGTGTCGCAGGTCTCCTGGTACCAGGTGAGCAGGCGGTCGGCGAGCTGGGCCCGGACGCCGGCCAGGGCGGGGTCGTCGATGCGGTTGCGGATCTCGCCGGGATCCTCGCGGAGGTCGTACAGCTCGTCGCTCTCGTACAGGCGCCGCACGTACTTGTAGTCGGCCGTGCGGCACATGGTGGCCTTGGTGTGCTCGGGGATGCGCTGCTGCATGCGGCAGCGCGGGTGGTACAGCCCGGCCGGGTCGGTGGCGCTGGGGCTGTCGCGCTCCGCCGCCTGCGTCTCGCCGTCGAGCCGCCCGCCCTCGCAGAACACCGCGTCGCGGTGCTGGTCGGTGGCCCCGGAGAGCAGGGGCAGCAGCGACTTCCCGAACCCGTCGTAGCCGGGGTCGATCCCGGTCAGGTCGTGCACGGTGGCGGTGAGGTCGGTCAGCTCGACCAGGGCGTCGCGCACCCCCGGGCGCGCCGGGACGCCCGCCGGGGGCTTGACGATGAACGGCACCCGGGTGAGGCAGTCCTCGAAGGTGTTCTGGTTCTTCTCGACCAGCCCGTAGTCGCCGGTGAAGTCGCCGTGGTCGGAGAACAGGAAGAACGCGCAGTCGTCCCAGAGGCCCTTCTCCTCGAGCGCGGCCCGCAAATGGCCGACCTGGGCGTCCACCCGGGCGCACATGCCGTAGTAGGTGGCCCGCAGCTCGCTCCAGCGCTCCTCGGTCCACCCGTGCAGGCCCTGGCCCTCGGCGATGCCGCGGAGGATGGACGGCTTGCCCTCCCAGCCCTCGGGGGCAGGCGTCCGGGGCGGGAGCTTCGCCCGGTCGATCATGGAGAAGTACGGATCCTCCACCGTGTAGGGCGGATGGGGGTAGCCGATGGGCAGGTAGAGGCAGAGCGGGGCCTCGCCGTCCCAGGTGCGGACGCGCTCGCAGGCCCCCTCGACCATGGCCCAGTCCCAGTCCAGCGCGCCGTCGAAGTCCTCGGGCGGCGGCGCGATCCGCCCCTCGAAGAACGAGTAGTAGTTGTCGCCGCCGGGCGGCCCGCGCCATCCGCTGGACTGCCCGTGATGCCGGTGCCACAGCGGACGCTGGCAGCGGAAGTACTCGTGGCAGGAGTCGAACGGATGGTGCTGCCCCTGGACCAGGTCGTTCTTGCCGCCCCACCACACGTGGTAGCCGTGCTCCTTCAGGGTCTTGAGCAGGTTGGGCTCATCCGGCCGGAGCAGGTGATACATGGTCCGGTGGCCGAAGGTGTGGGGGTACCAGCCGGTCATGAACGAGCACCGGCTGGGGGTGCAGACCGGGTTCTGGCAGTAGGCGTGGCGGAACGACACCGCCGTCTCCCCCGCCATGCGGTCGAGGTTCGGGGTGACGGCGGCCGGATCGCCGAGATGCCCCATCACATCCCCGCGCCACTGGTCGGGGTTGAACAGGATGATGGGCGGGGGCCTGCGGGTCATACCTCGACCTCCGCCGCCCGGTCCCCGGCGAGGCTGCGGTGCACGGCCTCGGTGAAGGCCATGTAGCGCACGCCGTCGGCGAAGGTGGTGTGCGACACCGCCTCCTCGCCGCGGATGGCCCGCACGAACTCCTCCTCGACCCGCCAGCTTCCGCGCTCGGCCTCGGGGATCTCCACCGGGGCCAGGCCGTCGTCGCCGCGCCGCCCGAGGCGCAGCTCCTCTCCCCGCAGCTCGAGGGTGGCCTCCTCGCCGTAGAGGGTGGCGGCGGGAGGGCCGGCGTGGCCGGTGACCGCGCTGAACCGCAGGTGGGCCAGAGCGCCGCAGGCCAGGTCGGCCAGGATCTCGAGGTGGTCGGGAATCCGCACCGCCCGCAGCAGGCCGTCCTCGTCCCGGCGCATGGGCACCACGGCGCGGGCGCGGGCCATCACCCGGGTGGCCGGCCCCACCCAGCGCGTCATCGCCTCGACCCAGATGCCCATCATCATCACGTTGAGTCCGCTCAGGTCGCGGTCCATCCGCCAGGAGAGCGCCCCGTCGCGGTCCACGAAGCCGGAGGCGGCGACCAGATCGACGGCCAGCACCCGGCCCAGCACGCCCTCGGCGAGCAGGCGCCGGATGGTGCGGTCCACGCCGAGGGTGAATGGCGAGGGCACGATCTGGGCCACCAGCTCGGGGCGCCGGAGGTGCGCCTCGTACATGGCCCGGGCTTCGGCGAGGTTCATGGCCATGCGGGCCTCGCACAGTACGTGCTTCCCCGCCCCGAGGGCGGCCAGGGTGGCGGGGGCGTGGAGATAGGGCCAGGTGCCGATCATCACCGCGTCCACCTCGGGGTCGGCGATGACGCCGGTCCAGTGGTCGTGGACGCGGGGGATGCCGAACTCGGCGGCCGCCTTCTCGCCGGAGGCCCGGCTCCGGTTGGCCACGCACAGGATCTCGACCCCGGGCTGGGCCCGGAAGCCGGGGATATGGCGAAGGCGGGTGTTGCCGCCCGCGCCGATGATGCCAATGCGGATGGGCGGGGTCATGGCGGCGTCTCCTCGGGAGCGGGGGTGGAGGTTCGGCGCCGCCGGAGCGGCGGCAGTCGGAAGGCGAGCAGCTCGGCGGTCAGCCAGGGCCGGGAAGCCATGAGGCGGCGGAACCAGCCGGGGGCCGAGGCGCGCTCGCGGCCCCGGGATCCGCGGAACAGCCCGGCCCACACCGCGTCGGTCACCGCCTCGGCGGTGGGGGCCTGGACGGGATCGGCCAGACGGGCGGGCAGGTCGTTGACCCACTTGCCCAGATGGGCGCGGCACCAGTGGCGGTGGAACCCGAACCCGCCGCACACCTTTTTCCAGAACAGCATCTCGCTGCGGAGGAGGTGGTAGGCGGTGAACGGGTTCTGGGGCTCCCCGGCCTCGGGAAAGGAGCGGACCCTGTGGACGAGCTCCGCTCCAGGCACCACGGCCAGCCCGATCTCGCAGAGGCTGGTTCGCAGGCAGAAGTCCGCGTCCTCGGCGTACATGAAGAACCGCTCGTCGAGCAGGCCCACCTTCTCGACGGTGCTCCGGCGCACGAGCAGGGCGCAGCCGGTGAGGTAGCGGGCCTCGGGGGCCAGGGCCTCGAAGGCCTCGACCGTGTCGAGATGGCGGGTGCGGAGGCCCTCGAAATCGATCTCGCCCCCGGCGAACCAGACCCGCTCCCCGTCCGGATGCACGATGCGGGGGGAGGCCGCGCCGACCTCGGGATGGGCGTCGAGATGCGCGACCAGGGCCTGGAGGCAGCCCGGGCGGGCCTCGGTGTCGGTGTTGACCAGCCAGATCAGCTCCGTCCCGCCCGCGAAGAGGTGCCGGATGCCCAGGTTGTTGGCGGCGGCGAAGCCGAGATTGGCCCCGGCCCGGATCAGGGTGACGTCCGGGGCCTCGGCCTCGACCCAGCGGTCGGACCCGTCGGTCGAGGCGTTGTCCACCACCAGCAGCCGCGGGGCCGGCGCCTGGTTCCGCAGGGATTCCAGGCAGGCGGGCAGATCGCCCTGGCCGTTGTGGTTGACCAATATGACGGCGACGCGGGGATCAGGCACGTGGGGGCTGGCTCCTCATGGCCAGGGAGTGTAGGCTGGAAGGCCAGCCGCATCCCAGCCCAAAGGAGGCCCTATGCCCCGCGCCAGTTCCCGATTCCCCCAAGGCAAGGAGATCCGAGTCCGCAACGCCACCATGGAGGACGTGCCCGCGATCAAGGCGCTGGTGGACCGGGCCTACGATGCCTCCGGCCTCACCGGCTACACCGAGAGCCAGGTCCGCGGCCAGATCCACCATTTCCCGGAGGGCCAGTTCGTGGTCGAGACGGCGGGGAAGGTCATCGCCTACTGCGCCACGTTTCAGGTGAGCGGGGCCATCGCCCTGCGTCCCCACACCTGGACGGAGATCACGGGCGGCGGGTTCGGGTCGCGGCACGATCCCGACGGCGACTGGCTGTACGGGATGGAGGTGGCGGTGGATCCGGACTACCGGGGGTTCCGGATCGGCCAGCGGCTCTACAACGAGCGCAAGAAGCTGTGCCAGGAGTGGCGGCTGAAGGGGATCGTGTTCGGCGGCCGCCTGCCCGGTCTCCGCAGGCGCCACCAGGCGGCGGGCGGGGCGGAGGGCTACGTCGAGCAGGTGCGCCAGAAGAAGATGCGCGACCCCGTGCTCTCCTTCCAGCTCCGCAACGGGTTCGAGCTTCTGGGCCTGCTCCCGAACTATCTGCCGTCCGACTACGAATCGATGGGCTACGCCGCCCACCTGGTCTGGCGCAACCCGGCCGTGGCCGACGAGGCCGAGGAGGGACGCAGGAAGACGTATGGCGGCCGGGTGCCGGACACGGTGCGGGTGGCCGCCGTCCAGTACCAGCAGCGGCGGGTGCAGTCGTTCGAGGAGTTCCTGACCATGGTCGAGTACTTCGTGGACGTGGTGTCCGACTACAAGGCCGACTTCGTGGTGTTCCCCGAGCTGTTCTCCCTGCAGCTCCTGTCCATCGAGGACCAGGAGCTGAACCCCCAGGAGTCCATCGAGGCCCTCACCCGGCATACGCCCCGGCTCAAGGAGGCGTTCCGCGACATGGCCCTGCGCTACAACATCAACTTCATCGCGGGCTCGCACCCCACCCGGATGCCCAACGGGCGGGTGGAGAACATCTGCTACGTGTTCCTGCGCGACGGCCGGGTCCACGAGCAGGCCAAGATCCACCCCACCCCCAATGAGGTGTACTGGTGGAACATCGAGGGCGGGCACGTGCTCGACACCATCGAGACCGACTGCGGCCCCATCGGGGTGCTCATCTGCTACGACTCCGAGTTCCCCGAGCTGGCCCGCCACCTGGTGGACCAGGGGGCGCAGATCATCTTCGTGCCCTTCTGCACCGACGAGCGGCAGAGCTACCTGCGGGTGCGCTACTGCTGCCAGGCCCGGGCGGTGGAGAACCAGTGCTTCATGGTCCTGGCCGGCAACTGCGGCAACCTGCCCCGGGTGGCCAACATGGACATCCAGTACGCCCAGAGCTGCATCCTCACCCCCTGCGACTTCCCCTTCGCCCGCGACGGGGTGGCCGCCGACACCACCCCCAACGCCGAGATGGTGGCCTTCGCCGACCTCCGCACCGACTCCCTGCGCACCGCCCGCAACAGCGGCACCGTGCAGAACCTCAAGGACCGGCGGCACGACCTCTACCGGGTGGTCTGGATGGAGCCCGGGCGCCCGCCCGGGGAGCCGGCCCCTACAGAAGCTCCATCCGGAAGTCCATCACCACGAAGCTCGGATCCATCGTGAGCTGAGTCCGCACCTCGGCCAGGCGCTTGTCCACCACCTCGCGGCCGGCAGCCACGGTCACGAAGGCCAGCTCAGCCCGCCGCCACTCGTCCTGCATCCCCACCTCGGCCACGCTCACGTTGATCCGGTGCTGCGTCCGGTCCTTCACGCTGCGCAGCACCGCCCGCTTGTCCTTGAGCGACCGCGCGTCCGGGATGCTGATGGATACTTCGAGAAGTCCGATGACCATCGGGGCAGTGAACCACGAACGGCACGAAAGGGCACGAAAAACGTGGATCAGCCGGCGTCCCGGATGACAAGCAGTCGGATCTCGGTCATCTCCTCCATGGCGAAGCGCAGGCCCTCGCGGCCGAGGCCGCTGGATTTCACGCCGCCGTAGGGCATGTGGTCGACCCGCCAGGAGGGGATGTCGTTGATGACCACCCCGCCGACCTCCAGCTCGTCCCAGGCCCGGAGGGCGCGGTGGAGGTCGCGGGTGAACACCCCGGCCTGGATGCCGTAGTCGCTGTGGTTGACCACGGCCAGCGCCTCGTCGAAATCCGTGAACGGCTCGAGGCAGGCCACGGGGCCGAAGATCTCCTGGGCCCAGGCCCGGGCGTCGTGCGGCACGCCTTCGAGCACGGCGGCGGGCATCATGGCCCCCTCGCGGGATCCGCCGCAGAGGAGCGTCGCCCCCGCGTCCACGGCCTCGGCGATCCAGGCCTCGATGCGCCCGGCGGCGTCCTCGTCGATGAGCGGGCCCAGGAAGGTCTCCTCATCGCGGGGATCGCCGAGCTTCAGGTCGCGGGCGGCCGCGACCAGCCGGTCGCGGACCTCGTCGTAAAGGGACGGGTGGATGAGCACCCGCTGCACGCCGATGCAGCTCTGGCCGGACTGGTAGAAGGCGCCGAAGACAAGGCGGTCGACCACCGCCTCCGGATCGCTCCCCTCGTCCACCACGCAGGCCGCGTTGCCGCCGAGTTCCAGGCAGACCCGCTTCTTGCCGGCCCGGGCCTTGAGCTCCCAGCCCACGGCGGGGGAGCCGGTGAAGCTCAGGTGGCGGATGCGGTCGTCCTCGACCAGCGGCGCCGCGTCCTTCCCCCGGCAGGGCAGGACCGAGAACGCGCCCTCGGGCAGGTCGGTCTCGGCCAGGATCTCGCCCAGCAGCAGGGCGCCCAGAGGGGTGTCGCTGGCCGGTTTGAGCACGAACGGGCAGCCCACGGCGAGGGCGGGGCCGATCTTGTGGGCCACCAGGTTGAGCGGGAAGTTGAACGGGGTGATGAACGAGCACGGCCCCACCGGCACCCGCTTCCACATGCCCCGGTAGCCATCCGCCCGCTCGGAGATGTCGAGGGGCATCACCTCGCCGGTCATCCGCACGCTCTCCTCGGCGGCCACCCGGAGGGTGTCCACGAGGCGGGTCACCTCGCCCCGGCTGAA
>PXDE01000362.1 GCA_003566475.1 PVC group bacterium
GCCCCGGACCTCGCCCTACTCGTTCCAGGGGCTGGGCGTGAAGGGCCTCCAGTATCTGGCCGAGGCCCGGGAGACGGTCGGGCTGCCCATCATCACCGAGGTCATGGACACCCGCGACGTCGAGATGATCGCGGAGGTGGTGGATGTGCTCCAGATCGGAGCCCGCAACTCCCAGAATTTCAATCTGCTCAAGGCGGTGGGCCGCCAGCCCAAGCCGGTGCTCATCAAGCGCGGGATGTCCACCAGCATCGAGGATCTGCTCATGAGCGCGGAATACGTGCTGGCCCAGGGCAACCCCAACGTCATGCTCTGCGAGCGCGGCATCCGGACCTTCGAGACGGCCACCCGCAACACGCTCGATCTCAGCGCGGTGCCCGTGCTCCAGCGCGAGACCCACCTGCCCGTGCTGGCCGATCCCTCGCATGGGACCGGCCAGTGGGATCTGGTCGCCCCCATGGCCCTGGCCAGCGTGGCCGCCGGGGCCGACGGGGTGATCCTGGAGATCCACCCCGAGCCCGAGAAGGCCTTCTCCGACGGCCCCCAGGCCCTGAAGCCCAAAGTGTTCTTCGACACCGTGGAGCGGATGCGCAAGGTCGCGGCGGCCATCGGGCGGAGCCTTTAGGGCCGCCATGCCCCGCGCGGCCATCCTGGGCCTGGGCCTGATGGGCGGCTCGCTGGGCCTGGCTCTCCGGGGCCGGGGCTGGTCGGTGGCCGGCCACGGCCGCCGGGAAGCGGCCCGCCGCGAGGCCCTGGCCGCGGGCGCCGCCGACGAGGTCTTCCCCGATCCCGCCGACGCCTGCCGCGACGCGGACCTCGTGGTGGTCTGCGTGCCGGTGCGGCAGATCGACGACGTGCTCCGCGCGGCCGACGCCGGCCTCGGCCCCCATTCCGTGGTCACCGACGTCGGCAGCACCAAGACCGCGGTATGCCGGGGCATGATCGAAGCCCTGGCCGGGACCGGGGCCCGGGCCGTGGGCAGCCATCCCATCGCCGGCTCCGAGCGCCAGGGCCTGGCCGCCGCCCGGGCCGACCTCTACGAGGGCGCGGTGGTGGTGGTGACCCCCGACGAGGACTCCGATCCCGAGGCGGTGGAGCGGGTGGTGGCCATGTGGACGACGGTGGGGGCCCAGGTGGTGCGGTGCTCCCCGTCCGAGCACGACGCGCTGCTGGCCCGGACCAGCCATCTTCCGCATCTCGCCTCCGCGCTCACCGCGCTGGCCGTGGCCCGGGGCCGTTCACCCGGAGACCTGACCCGGTTCTGCGGACCGGGCTTCCGCGACACCACCCGGGTCGCCGCCGGATCGCCGGTGATCTGGCGCGACATCGTGGCCACCAATCTCGAGGCCATCCGGTCCAGCCTGGACGACCTTCAGACCGAGCTCGAGGACCTCCGGAATCTTCTCGACCAGGGAGATCCCGTGCGCATCGAGGGCTGGCTCGACCAGGCCCGCCAGGCCCGCCAGGACCTCTGTCCGCCCGGTCCCGATGCCGGAGGCGGGACGGAGGAGTAGGGTGGCCATGGGCCGGGATTCGGGATGTCCGGTCTCGACAACCGCCCCCGGCGAGCGTGAAATGGGCTTCGCCATGAGACCGGCCCCGATCTCGTCGATGACATGGACGTGGTGGACGCCCGCCGTCGTCCGGATGGCCGTCACCCTGGCCGTCGCCGGGCCGGCGGCGCTGCGCGGGGCGGATCTGCCTCCCGATCTCGAGGCGGTGGCCGATCCGGCTCTGCCCCCGCTGGAGCATCTGGCGGAGGGATCGGCCGAAGCCCAGAAACGGCAGGTGGACGCCGCACGGGCTCTGGGGCTCCCTCTCGAGGTCCGCAGCGTCCGATCGGGGATCGTGTTCCGGCTGATCCCGCCGGGCCGATTCGTGATGGGCACCCCCCTGCGCGACCGCAACACGGCCGTGGAGATGGGCTTCGCGGCGGACCGGGCCGACCAGGAGATGCCCCCCACCCGGGTGGTGATGCCCCGGCCCTACTATCTGGCGGTGTTTCCGGTGACCTACCGGCAATGGGAGGCGGTGATGGGCGACCCGGCGGCCATCCGCGGCAGCCCCGGGCCCGACGAGCCCGCCGGCGGCATGGACCTGGATCAGATCGCGGTGTTCCTGGACCGGCTGAGCCGGCTGGAGGGCGCCCCTCCGGACACCTACCGGCTCCCCTCGGAGGCGGAATGGGAGTACGGGGTGCGGGCGGGAACCTCGGGCCTGTTCGCGGGCGATCCCGAGCACCTGGGCTGGTTCGGCGAGGGCATCCAGGCGGCTCTGCGGCCCGTGGGTGGCCGGGGCGCCAATGCCTGGGGCATCCGCGAGACCATGGGCGGGGTCGAGGAATGGGTGGCGGATGAATTCGCGCCCTATCCGGGCGGAGTGGTGGGCGACCGCTTCGTGCCCCGGACCGAGATCTGGGGGGTGGCCCGGGGGTCGTTCTGGACGCGCCCGATCCAGGAGCACCGCCCGGCCGCCCGCATCCGGTCGGGCCCGCTCCGCCGCGCGACCCGGGGCTTCCGGATCGTCCGCGAGGCCCCGGGGGCGCCCCGTCCCTGGTGGGTCGATCCCGGACCGACGGCCGACTAACTCGGAACCATGCCGTGGGACCGCGAACGGGCCCAGCAGGGCTTACGGCCGCAACTGAACGAACCACAGAGGTCGCAGAGGTTACGGAGGTTCAC
>PXDE01000249.1 GCA_003566475.1 PVC group bacterium
CCCTCCGGGGCCGATTCCATCGCCCTTCACGGGCCCGAGCACGGTGCCCGGACGGGGCGGTCTGTCCCGGACGAGGCCGAACCCGCCGTTTCCGCCTCATGCCGCCCCTCCTTTCCTCGTTTCGGCCCCGGAATCGGTCCATTCCCCCACGGACCGACCATCCTCCGTCCCACCGGCCACCTTCAGGCGGTCGCCCGATGGATGGCAACCTGTCCCTTGATCAGCAAGGACCTGTCCCTACTGGCAGGAAAGACCTGTCCCCAAGAGAGCATGGCGCTGGGGCACAGGATTCGGCCATTCGCCCTTCCTTCCGACGATATCCCTGGCGCCCAGGTGGGTCGGGCGTTCCTGGATGTCCCACACGCTTGCACCCACCCGGATCCGTGCCACCCGGCACGACGGAATGGCCAAGGCTTTCGCCTGGCCGGGCTCGCTCCTGCTCGGTCCCATGAGGTCGGCCAGGGATGGCCGAGTTACGAAACGGAGCCTCCGCCCCATGACCTACGAACAGCTTGGTCCGTGCGGGGTATCCATCGACGGTGGCCTTCCTGTAGTCGGTGGCCAGATCGTGGGGGCTCGGATTGAGGCTGGAGGGCGGTGTGGTAGTCTGAGCCAAGCCTGATGGGGTTGGCCGACGGAACCCGAGGGGAGCGCGCACGATGGAGACACTGACGCGGTGGTGCCTGATCACCGGATTGATCGGCTTCGTGGTCGCCACCCTCTTTGCCGCCGCGGTTCCGTATGGAACCACCTTCACGAACCAGTTTCGGACGGACTACTACGGGTATCCGGAGTCGTGGCTGGTCATCAACCGTATAGAAATGGAGAGGGCGAGCACGCCTTACTTCTACGTTCCAGGGGGACTGAAGCCCTCCGAGAGAGACTGGGGCAAACTCGGGGGGTCACTCTTGCACATGTATCGTGTCGTGGGCGTCCCCTGGCTGGTGTACTGCGGGGCGGCCTTCGCGATCCGGTCCCTGATGCCCCGCAGGAAAGGCCGAGTGCGTAAGGGGGAGTCGGCATGAGGCCGCGTCAGGGGCCGAGCAGGGCGAGAAAAACGCCGGCCGCGACGGCGGAGCCGATGACGCCGGCCACGTTGGGGCCCATGGCGGCCATGAGGGGGTTCACCCGCCCCCCGGTCTGGGCGGAGACGAAGCCCTGAACCACCCGTGCCGACATGGGCACCGCCGAAACCCCGGCCGCGCCGATGCAGGGGTTCAGCCGTTTGCGGGCGGGAAGGGCCAGGTTGATCAGCTTGGCGAAGAGGATGCCCCCGGCGGTGCTGCCCGCGAACGCGACCACGCCGAGCACCATGATGAACAGGGTCTGCGGACGCAGGAATGAATCCCCGCTCATGGTGGCGCCAATGACCAGCCCCAGGAAGATGGTGACGATGTTGATGAGCGGGCCGCTGGCCGTCTTGCTGAGCCGTTCGGTCACCCCGGACTCCCTGAGCAGGTTTCCGAACATGAGCATCCCGATGAGCGGGGCGCAGGTGGGCACGGCCAGGGAGACGAGCAGAGCCATCATCACCGGAAACGCGATGACCGCCGCCCTGGACACGGGGCGGGCCACCGGCATGGCGATCTCGCGCTCGTGCCGGGTGGTGAGCAGGCGGAGGATGGGCGGCTGGATGACCGGCACCAGGGCCATGTAGCTGTAGGCGGCCACCGCGACCGCGCCCAGCAGATGCGGGGCGAGAATCGCGGTGAGAAAGATGGAGGTGGGGCCGTCCGCGCCTCCGATGATGCCGATGGAGGCGGATTCCTGCAGGGAGAAGCCAAAGATGTAGTGAGCCCCCAGCGCGGCCAGGAAGATCCCGATCTGGGCGGCCGCCCCCAGGAGGAGCGTGATGGGTCGGCTGAGCAGCGGCCGGAAATCGGTCAGCGCCCCCACCCCCAGGAAGATGACCGGCGGCAGCAGCTCGGTCTTGATCCCGGCATCGTAGACAAGCTGAAGCAGCGGGATCGTCCGGTCCGGCATCTCGTGGACGTATTCGCTGGAGGCGGCCAGCATGGCCAGTGGCAGGTTGGCCAGGATAGCCCCGAACCCGATGGGCACCAGAAGCAGGGGCTCGTAGTTCCGGGTGACAGCCAGGTAGATCAGCACGCCGCCCACGATGAACATCACCAGGTTCTGCCAGGTCAGACCGAGATACCCGGAATTCCGGGCCAGCAGCACCCAGACGCTGGCATCGGCAGCAGCCATGGACATCAGGCTCATCGTCGGCCTCCGGAACGGGCTCCGCGGCGGGACCGCCTCATCCCAGGGTGACGATGGGCTGGCCGGCCGAAACCTCGTCTCCGGGCCGGACGTGAACCTCCCGCACCGTCCCCGCCGCCGGGGCCCGCACGTCGTGCCGGGCCTTCATGGCCTCGACGGCGGCCACCGGCTGTCCTTCGGCCACCGCATCGCCCGCCTTCACCAGCACCTCGACCACCTCCACCTTCCCCTCGAACGGCGAATAGACCGGAGTGTTGCCACCGGAGGGCTTCGGCGTGGCATCGGCCACCGGCGCGGCCGGAGCCGCGGTGCCGCCAGATTTTCCACCCTCCGCCGGCTCCAGGGTGATCCGGAAGGTGCGGGTGACCGCACCTTCGACCACGGTGCAGGTGGTGGTGACGGGACCGGCCAGGGGCGGTGTGGCGGCGGCCGGCGCGGGGGCGGGCGCCTTCTTCTTCAGAGGAAGGCGGATCCGGGGCTGGCCGGTCAGCAGCCGCATGCCTTCGTTGAGCTCCATGCTCTTGCCGGGGACGGCGGCGGCGGCGACCAGGAAGAGATTCTCGTCGGTGACGGGCAGATTCCGCTCCTCGAGAGCGGCGCGGGCCAGGGCCAGGCTGTCCGGCGCCCTCTCGAGCGGATCCCCGGTGAAGGGCTCCAGCTTGAGCTGTTCGGAGGCGATCCGCACCACCTCCGGGTCCGGCGTCTCGGGCGGGCGCCCGAAGTACCCGAGCACCGAGCGTCCGTAGCCGGGATCGATCTTCTTCCACCGTCCGTGCAGCACGTTCTGAAAGGCCTGGAGCCAGTACTGCTGGCTGCCCGGAGTGACACTGGTCCAGGCCCCGCCCGCCTTCACCACCACCGGGAACTCGGCCAGCACCTCGCCGTACCGGTGGAGGATGCCCGCCTCGTCCATCATGTGCACGTTGGGTCCGATGGCCCCGCCGGGCATGGGGAAGTTCACCACCCGGGCGTCGGCGGCCAGGGTGATGGGGTTGAAGTCGTAATCCTTGAGTCCCTCCTCGAGGATCCGCTCGATCTCGGGCAGGCGTCCGACGTCGACATCGAGCTCCACGCCGGTCCCCTTGAGCGCGTGCCACATGGAGCGCACGTCGGGCTGGGAGGTGCCCGAGGCGAGCGGGCGCACGGACAGGTCGATGCCATCCACCCCGCCCTCGATGCCGGCCAGATAGCAGGCCACGGCCAGCGAACCGGTGTCGTGGGTGTGCTGCACCAGCGGGATGTCCGCGGGCAGGATCGCCTTCAGACCCTTGGCCGTCTCGTAGCAGGTGCGGGGGTCGGTGGTGCCGGAGGCGTCCTTCATGCAGACCGAATCCACATGGACCCCCGACTCCAGCACCTTCCGGATGACCTCCACGTACTGCGCGGCGCTGTGGCTGAGCCTGGAGGCGTAGGGAAGACCCATCATGGCCACGCAGACCTGGTGGTGCATCCCCGCCTCGACAATCGGCCGCCCGGTGCGGGCGAGGTTGTCGGCGTCGTTCATGAAGTCGAAATTGCGGTCGATGGTGGTCCCGTGCTTCCGCATGAGCCGGGCCTGCAGGTCGAGGGCCGGCAGTTGCTGGCTGGTGAGGGTGACTCCCGACACCGACCGGGTGAGAATCTGCAGATCGGCCTCCGGCCCCACCGCGTCGCGCATCTTGTCCATGCAGGCGAACGGATCCTCGCCCACGTAGAAGAACGGGGCCTGGAACCGCGCCCCGCCCCCGAATTCGAAGTGCCGGAACCCGGCGTCGGCCGCCGCCTTCATGGCCGGAAGGACATCGTCCACCCGCACCTTGCCGCCGAACACGCTCTGGAGGCCGTCCCGGAAGGCGGTCAGCATCACCTTCACGGTTCGGCCGGTCTGGACATGGATCATGGGCGCACCTCAGGGGATCTCTTGGATACGGGTGACACGCGAACCCGGAAACGTCCGGGCCGAAGCGGCGGCGATGGCGGCGGCGAGGGTGGGATCGGCGAAGGATCCGCCGGGCGCGTGCGGGCGCTCGGGAAACAGGATCAGCAGCAGCCGCATGGCCCCGGCCAGAAAGGCGAGCAGGCCAAGCACAGCCGCGAAGGCGTTCGCACAGATCACAAGCAGAGAATCGGTCATCGGCTGTTCCCCATTGGCGCCCCCGGACAAGCCCGAACCGCCGCCAACCCAAGTCGTAAGAGGGCTGCACTTATACAACAGAGGCCATGGGGAATCCAGCCCCGCGGGCGCCCCTTGCCTCGGTCGAAAGCGCTCCACCACGACGCCCCCTGTCCGGGGCCGTCTCCCGGCCCGGCCGAGGCCCGGCCCCACCCCCGGAGCCTTCGGCCCGCTTCCCATCCCGACAGAGTCATGGCCGCAGCGTCACCCGTCCGCGCCGCACCGGCTCGGGGACGCCTTCGATCCGAAGGGCCAGGTCCGGCAGCAGGTCGGTCACCCGGCCGACCCCCAGGGGCCGGGATCCCGGCGCCTCGGCGCCTTCGGGCCAGATCTCGACCTCGCGCCCGATGACCAGCGAGCGCGCCCGGTACCGGCCGATCCAGACCTCGCCCCGTCCCGTTCTCACGTCCCGGATCCCCTGCTCCATCCTGCGAACCACCTCGCGGAACACCCGGGGCAGCGACGCGCCGAGGGCGGGGTCGGCATCGGCCAGCGATGTCGGGGGCACGGTGCCGGGGCCGGCCACCCCGTCCGGGGCGCGGGCCACGTTGATCCCGATGCCCAGAACCGCGTGCCGGATCCGCCGGCCCTGCACCTGAGTCGAGGTGAGCACCCCCGCCACCTTGCGGCCACCGAGGAGGACATCGTTCACCCATTTGATGCCCGGGCGCGCCGTTTCGCCCCCGACCGCCTCGATGGCCTCCGCCACCGCCACCGCCGGGAGCGCGGTGAGGGCGGCCGCCCGATCCGCCGGCACGTCCAGCCGGTAGTGCGCGGTGAGATGCAGGTTGCCCCGCAGAGCGGTCCAGGGACGGCCGCGCTGCCCCCGGAAGCCACTCCCGGCCAGGGCGAGGCAGATGAGGCCGTCGGGAAGGTCCGTTCCGGCCTGCAGCATCCGGACCGCCCGGTCGAACTGGGAGTCCGGGGCGTCGTCGATGATGACCAGCGGAGGCCAGGGCTCCGCGCCTGCGGCGACTCCCGCGAGCCAGGGGTCGTCGCCCGTCCCGAACCCCTCCCAGACCCGGCGCGCCTCCGGCGCGAGCTCCGCCTTCGGGGTCCGGCTCCATACGGAGATCGCGGAGAGCAGCGGGCTGGCCCGCCCGGGATGGTCGCTCATCGGGTGCATGGGTGTGCAGACCGTACCCGGCGGCGCCCGTCACCGGCAACGACGGAGCGTCACTCCTCCACCCGCAGGCGTCCCACCTCCAGCCGGCGGTGTCGCCGCTCCTGGCGGCTACGGTCGTCCGCCCGCACGGGAAGGCGGAGGGTGGTCCGGACATTCCAGACGCCGATCTCAAGGGTGTATTCGCCCGGCGGAAGGTCCGGCGGATCGAGCCGGGCCGCGGGCAGCCCCGAGGCGGCCGACACCAGCGCGAACGGAAGCGGGAACCCTTCGACCCAGACCTGCTCCCCGTCCCCATCCCGGAGGTGCAGGAACACATGGTGCTCCTCGAGCCGGTCCATGGCTCCGGGCTCCAGCCCCATCGCGCAGTGGATCTCCATCCCGTCGCCGCTCCGCGAGACCACCGACGGCATCCGGAACGCCTCGAGGACCAGTCCGCGCCCGAACCGGGCGTTCCGGGTCGGCCACCCATCCGGGGCCCGGTCGGGGCTCTCCGGCCATCGCCGCCGCCAGGAGGGAGGCGGGCCCGGCTCGTGGGCCTGCCCGAGCGCCTCCAGCATAGTGGCGGTCGCGGGAGCCGCGGACCAGCGGCGGAGGAGGGCCTCCCCGTCCAGGGCGCGAAGCACGAGACGCCCGTCGTAGGGAGCGAAGGCCTTGGCCACCTGGAACCGCACCTCATGCGGGCCGGGCTCCAGATCGACCGGCACCGACCCGCTGCGCAGCGCCGGGAACCCCCATCGGTCGTCCAGGTCCACCCGCAGCACCGCCCCGTCGGGGCCGGCCTCGACCTCGCACACGACCTCGTACACGCCCGCCTCCAGCGGAGAATCTGGCCCGGTCAGCGCGAAGGCATCCCCGCGCGGCAGCTCCGCCACCACCCGGGTGCCCGTCGGCGGCCGGCCCTCCAGATACCGGGCCTGGGCCATGGCGGAGGCCACCCGGTTCCGCCCGCCCTCTGACAGGGCCGGCGGCGCGACGGACTCGCCGCCAAACCACCGGAACCGGGTTTCCTCCCCGGGCGAGGCAAGCACGGTGACCCAGGCCGGACCTCCCCGGGACCGGGCGGTCAGACTGACGATCCCCAGATCGGGGTTTCCCGAGCGGCGCGTCCGGCGCGGGACGAGCGTCACCACCTCCTGCGCGTGGGGTTCCAGCGAAACCTCCCGCCGGACGCCCCCCGCCTGCACCGACACCCGGACGGGAAGGCCGCCGGAGCGCAGGCCCAGCGTCAGGGCGCCGGGATCGCGCGGCCCCACCACCGCCCGCCGCGCGGCGCGGTCCGCGGGCACCAGGACCATCCGGTCGTCGCGGGGAAACACGGGCCCGTTGAGGACGATCCAGTCCAGCGGCTCCGGATAGGGGATGGCGGGGGCCGGGGCCTGCCCGATCCGCAGCCAGTCGCCCGCCCCATCGGCCCAGGCCCGGCGGGGCCGGTTGCGGAAGACCGCCGGGTTGGGGCCCTCGAACTCGAGGGTGCGCAGAGGCGCGGACCGTCCCTCGGAGGGTCTGACCACCGTCGGCCCGAACGACCGGGCCAGCGCCAGCGTGTCCTGCCGCCGCCAGAAGAACAGCTCGCGCTCCGAGCCCGCCGCCAGCTCCCCCAGCACCAGCAGGCCCAGCCCGAATCCGAGCGTTCGTCCCCAGGGGCGGGGCAGGCGGTCCAGGGCCGCGAACGCGCCGCCGGCGCCCAGCGCCAGGGGGGCGACCAGCCACGAGAAGTGGAAGGGCTGGACGTTGGGCTTGCCGGTGATCGAAAGCAGGAAGGCGATCACGGCCATGCCCCCGATGCTCCGCAGCACGCGAGCCCTGGCGGCGGAGTCCTCGGCAGAACTCCGGTGACGAAGGCAGACCACGACCAGCCCCGCGACGCCCGCCAGCCCCAGCCCCCAGCCGAGGCTCCCCGCCACCGGCCCCAGATTCGAGCCGACGCTCCGGACCACCTGCTCGTGACGGGGCAGCGCCATGAACTCGGCGGTGACGTTGTAGTTCCGGATGAACCCGAAGTTCAGCCAGATGTCGGTCCAGGTCCGGGTCCACCGGATGAGCGAGGCGGGGGTGAGCAGGATCGCCCCGGCCGCCGCGCCGGCCAGGGAGGCGGCGCCGGCGGTCACGAACGCCCGGAACGACCGCCGGACCGCCGCGTCCTGCATGGCGAAGAGGGCGAGGGCCAGCCCCCCCAGCAGGCCCTGGAACTTGCAGGCGAACCCGGCGCCCACCGCGAACCCCGCCGCGATCAGCCAGCGCCACCGGCGGGTCTCGGCATGGCGGCAGAGGCCAGCCATGGCCAGCATGACGAACATGTCGACGCCGATATCGCCCGTGGCGAAATGGGTGACCACGGCGGCCAGCGGGGACAGGGCGAAGACGGCCACCACCAGCCACCGCAGGCCGGGCCGGCCCGGGAACAGGAACCGGGCCACCACGACCGTGGCGGCCAGGGTGATCGCCGCATACAGGAGCCGCAACGCCCTGGCCAGGCGGTACAGCTCGGCACGCGGAGGGACGCGGTCCAGGTCCGGCCGGCCATGGATCAGGGCCTGCCCTCCCCGGCGGGCGGCCAGCACCGGCCGGAGCAGCCATTCGTCCACATGGTTCAGGCCGTAGGGATAGCCGTCGTAGAACAGGCTGCCCGTGTACCAGACGTAGGTGCCGTGGAGGAAGTTCTCCAGCGCGACGACCTGCTTGGGTTCGTCGGGATGAACGGTGCCGTGGTCGAGGTCGCGATAGAGCCCGGCCACCCGGAGAACCAGCCCGACGGCCAGGACCGCCGTCCAGGCCATTCCCCAGCCGACGCGCCGCGCCGTGTGTTGACCGATCCACCGGACCCGCATGCCCCAACCATGCCCCCGAGCCCGCCGGCGATCACGGCTTTTCTGTCCCAAGGCACCCGAACGAAAGCCGCTCTCCCTCGAAGACTCGGTCGAGCGGCCGCCACAGGGCGGTGGGTAAGGCCAGCCATCTCGCGCCCACAGGGCCGACCGACTGACGGCAGGTCAGCGGCCGTTCCGGACACGAGCCGACCCACAAGGCCGGGCTCAAAGGGATGGCATCCCGCGAGGGACGGTCACACGGCGGCGAGGATGCCGCCGTCCACGTAGAGGATCTGGCCGTTGACGAAATCGGAGGCCGCCGACGCCAGGTAGATGGCCGCCCCCACCAGCTCCTCGGGGTCGCCCCAGCGCCCGGCCGGGGTGCGGCCGGTGATCCAGGCGTTGAACGTGGGGTCGTCGTGCAGAGGGCGGGTGAGGTCGGTCAGAAAGTAGCCGGGCCCGATGCCGTTGACCTGGACGCCGTGTTTCGCCCACTCCACGCAGAGGGCCCGGACCAGCATCTTCACCCCGCCCTTGGCCGCGCTGTAGTTCGAGATCGAGGGGCGGGTGATCTCGCTCATCAGGCTGCACGTGCAGATGATCTTCCCCCGTCCGCGTCCGATCATCCGGCGGCCCACGGCCTGGCTCAGCAGGAACACGCTGGTCAGGTTGGTGTCGATCACCCGCCGCCACGCCTCCTCGCTCAGCTCCTCGGCCGGGCCCCGGTCCTGGATGCCCGCATTGTTGACCAGAATGTCGACGGGCGCGATGTCCGTCTCGATCCGGTCCACGGCGGCATCGATGGACGCCTTGTCGGTGACGTCGAAGGCGGCGCCGTCGGCCTGGAGATCCTGGGATCGGAAGGCCTCCACCGCCCCGTCGAGCGCATCCGGATTCCGGCCATTGAGGACCACCCGGGCCCCGGCCCGGGCCAGTCCGCGGGCCATCACGCGGCCCAGGCCGCGACTGGAGCCGGTGATGAGGGCGGTGCGGCCGGAGAGGTCGAACAGGGAAACGGACATGGCGCGGTCTCCTATTTGAACTTGGCCCGCATGGCCCCGATGCCGGGGATCTCGTCCATGAGCCATAGGTGCTCGGTCTTGAAATGCTGGATGAGCGAGCGCTGGTGCCGCCCCACCAGGATTGTGAAGATGTACTCGCGGTGCCCGGGCGAGGTCACGGTGGGATGGTAGCCCCGGTCCACGATCACGGTATCGCCATGACGGGTCATGAACACCGTGCCCTTCCCCTCCTCGTCGTACAGGTACTGGCCGCCGAACCCGGTGGGGGGATCGAACCGGAAGTGATAGACCTCCTCGAACGCCGTCTCCTCGGGCGGGCGCTCGGTGTCGTGCTTGTGGGGCGGGTAGCCCGACCAGCAGCCGGGATCGGCGTAGAGCTCGCTCACCAGCAGGTTTCCGGCCCGGCCCTGGTGGTGGCTGCCGAGGATATGGAAGATCCGTCGGCGCGAGTGGGTCTCCACCGACCCCACGTCCACCATCTCCACCTCCTCCGCAGCGATCCGGAACGGCGCGAACTCCCGGTCGCACCGGCCGCCCGCCACCGCCACCTCGGTGCCGTCGCGGTGGGCGCGCACGGTGAGCACGGCGCCCGTCCCCGCATAGACCGAGTCGGCCTTACCGCTCCAGACGTCCGTACGGCGCCCCACCCCCTCGAACTCGACGTCACCGGCCTGGATATCGCAGGAACCGCTCAGCACCACGGCCAGCAGTTCGAATCCCGACGCCTCGCCGGACCAGGCCTGTCCCTGATCCAGGCGGATCAGGTTGAAGTAGGTGAGGTCCAGCCGCGGATGGTCGGCGGTGATGAGCGGCTCGTTCCGGTTGTCGTGCTCGCGGATGAAGTTCTCGGGCATGGCGAAGCTCCTGATTCAAGGTCCGGTCGGAGGCGTCCACCATGGGCCTAAGGCGGGGACGGGGTCAAGCGGGCCCCGGGCGCCCCAGGGGTGGAGAGTTAGGGTTCAGGGTTCCGCCGGATAAGGGGTGAGACACAGGGCGATGCGGGATCCGGGATACGGGATACACGATGCGGGATGTCTGTCCTTAGTCCCTGGTCCATGGTCCCTAGTCCATGGCCCTTCGTCCACCGACCTTAGTCCCCCACCTTCGTCCTCCCCTCCTTCGTCCCTCCCCCCGGGCCTCCGGGATTCTTCAGGTGGCGGAGAGTTCTTCGCGGGCCAACGGCTTGGTCTGGGGGCAGGGCACGGGGGCAGGCGCCCCCCGTGCCACGCCGGATCCATCCTGTTGGCAACCAGTGGCTTGTGTGGAATCGCGTGCATGGGTGTCGCAGAGCAGGCGGGGACGGGGTGGATCGGGGGTTTTCGTGGAGGGAGGAGATGGCTAAGGTGCGGGACAACCCGGAGGCGGACCATGGACAGCGACAAGCAGGATCCCGTGCGGCGGCGGATCGCGCAGATCAAGAACCAGCTCGAGGCGATGTCGGGCGGGGAGGCGATCATTGGCAGCGGTGAGGGGAACCTCCCCCCGGAGATCGAGCTGCAGTTTCTGGAGCAGGTGCTGGCCTTCGAGAGCGCGGGCCAGACCACCCGGCTCGAGCAGATGCGCCGGGCCGGGTTCGACATGCCGGACCCGGACCGCCTGGCCGACGTGGAGGTGACCTTCTTCCTCAACGAGGCGGTGCGGCAACTGGCCGACCTCGGCGTGTTCCTGTCCCACACCAATCACCTCAGCGACCGGGCCCTCTACGAGCTGCTCTATCGCGATGTCCTCCGCGAGTCGGTCCCGGACATCCCGCCCGACCCTGACGCGGCCTGCCACATCGACCTGGTCGGCTCGGGCAGCGAGGAGGACGAGCGGGCCTGGCTCACCTACTACGCCGACGGCGAGGAACGGGCCCAGTGGGCCTCCGAGTTCCCCGACGCCAAGCTCCCGCCCATGGCCGACCCGCCCTACGACCGCGACCGTGAGCTGCCCCAGACCACTCCGGTGGTCGACGCCCGGGTGGCCGAGCTGTTCGAAGCTCTGATGGACGCGGACTGGGACCGGAGCGACGGTGCCGTCCGGCTCGCCCGCGACCTTCCGCCCGAGGCCGTCCGCGACACCCAGGCCGTGCGCAACGCCCTCGTCCTGCTCCGGCTGCTCGGGGACAGCGGCCCCGTCAAGGCCACCGCCCGCAGAGGCCACCTCCCCCGGTCCCTGGTCGAGAAGGCGGTGCCCCGGCTCGACATGGCGGAGCGACACCGCCGGTTGTTCCAGGAACTCTACAAGGCGCTCAACGAGGAGACGGTCTGGCCCCTGCACATCACCCGGCTGATGTGCCAGGAGGGCGGGCTCATCCGGAAGCACAAGGGCACGTTCAGCCTGACCCGGGCCGGCCAGGGCATGATCGGCCCCGAACCTCCGCTGGGCGACCTGTTCCGGCGCCTGTTCATCGCCCGGTTCCGCAAGCTCAGCATGGAGTATGTCCACCCCGGCCGTCGCCTGCCCGGCCTGCAGGAGACGTTTCCCACCGTCCTCTGGCGGCTCGGGGAGGTGGCCGCCGATTGGACGCCTATGGAGGGTCTGGCCGAAGACATCCTGCTTCCCGGGGTGTTCCTCCGCGTGGCCGATCCCGGCGACCCCGACTCCGTCTGCCAGGTCGCGGAGTTCATGGTGGTCGACGTCCTCGAGGACTTCGGTCTCGTGGAGACCCGCCGCGAGAAGGTGCGC
>PXDE01000220.1 GCA_003566475.1 PVC group bacterium
AGAAACCGTGTATCCGGACGAGTACAGGGTGTACGATGGATGAACTCCCGTTAAGGTTCGTTGGTCCGGATCAGAAAAGAGGAATAGATAATCCAGTAATGGGCCGTAATCGGTTTTGGCATGTGTTCGTATTGAACTCCGATCGTAATACCTGTTTACTTCTCCAAGCTCGCGAATAAACAGGCCGCTGTGAACGAAAAGGCTGGGTACGAGCAGCAGCACACATATCGTGTACCGCAGGGATCTGGCATACCGAGACATAAACACACCCAGCTGATGCAGGGTGAGAGCTCCGGCCATAATTACGAACGGAATTAGCATGCTCCAGTATCGCGGCTCCTGTGCGTATTGGTGACCGATAAAGAGCAACCCCGCGATCGAGACCGAGGAGACAAATCGCAGCGCCGAGTTCTTTTGGTTAAATGACGCTCCAAGGGCTACTGGTAAGAGGAACGTTAGCGGAACGTTTCGATAAAGACGAGCAAAGACTATCGAGAAGCTCGGAGCAGTTTCGCGAGACCATTGAGGAGACGGCAGCCTGAAATACGCCTGATAGAGATTGATGGTACCGTATCGATACGCTGCGGCAGCGATCAGGACAAATAGCACAACGGTCACACCAATGAGTGCACGACGACGGTCGGTTTGAATAATCGCATCAAAAATGAAAAACGCTAACAAGCCCCAGACGAACACCACGAATAACTGATGTACATGTAACGCCATGAGCCCAGACAAAAGAAATACCGCCAACCACCCCGGGCGGAACGACAGATCAATCTTTCGAATAGAAAGATCGAGGCCTCGTCCGCGAACGTCAATAAACGCTTCATAGAACGAGTATGCACTCAGAAGAAAAAGGAACCAGAACGCAGGATACATGCGAACCCATCGGGTGAACACGATTACATAATTCGTCGAAAACCATAAAATCACGGAAAGAAGTGCCATGGACTTCGATTGCTTCGCGGCAAACAGGTAGATCAGAACAGCGCTGCCAAGATTGAAAAGTATGTTCGGTAAACGCGCGGCGTACGCCCTTACTCCGAACACTCGCATGAATTGAGCCAGTATCCAGTGATACCAGTACGCCCTGTTGTATACGTACCCGCTCTCGTATACAGGGCTGCCTGTTTCGAGTATGTACCGTGCCGGGAGGAAAGAATAAACTTCATCGACCCACATATACGGGTCTCCGATACGGTACAGGTGAACTAGGGACAGCACACCGAGTACGGCTACCAGGGCTGCTACATATACCCGTTGATTCGTCCGGGCAGCCATTGAAGCAACAACTTGATCGCGACTAGATTGGTTCAGCCACAAAACCGTTGCGAAAACAAACGCAGCCGTGAATGTCAGCGCTGCGGGAATAGCTCCGTCTTTCAGAAAGTAATGCGCGGTAGTGCTCGCCAACAGCAGGAAGACAACGACGTCTTCGCCCGAAATTGAGACACTCCACGAATGACGACGATAATCCGTTACGGTATTCGCCACTCGATATATCGAAATCTTCTTTTCGGACCAGATATCTGGCAACCGGAACACAATCCATACCCAGAGGAACGACAGGAACGCTCCAGTCGAAACTGCACTGACCCACAGTAGTACAGTGCTAACAATCTCAAAGGTACTTGCTGCATGATGGAAATCTCCACCATAGTTTCGCGATTGAAGTACAAACTCGACACCGTCAGGTTGTATCTCAACAAAGCGGTTACCGTGAACAAGCCTGAGATTCGGACCGTGCGAGTGAAACTGCTGCGGAATCTCTTCGGGAGTCCATGATCGAACTATCGGTCGAATCGATAAAGCTTCGATATCACGGGCTATCTGTGCAGAGCGAACATATACAGGATCGATTGTGCGGTCGAGAAACCAGACGTACCTGACTGGCGCTATCCCCGGACCATTCGTGGAGTCAGTAATCCTTATTTCCTGAATCGACCGTATTTCCCGCTCGGTGTAAAAGAATAACCGCCGTCTATCGCTGTGCGAGTACAACGCTTCTTCGCCGTTCAGCACGACTTCGGGTATCGCGTCGGAGCGCATCTCGATTACCAGAAAACCAAGCGCATTCTGTCGCGCCTCATAGCCCCTCCAGAACCAGTCTACTGACGGTTGACCGGATTCCAACGACACGAAAGACGCACCGGCAATGTCCGGGCGTCGCGTGAAGCGAAACTGGAGGTCGTGGCCGTTACGCCGAAAAAAACCATTTCGCCGATCGTTCTCAGATAGTGTGCTCGCGATCCGATCGTTCTGCGAGTCAACGCGCTCGGCAACGACCCGATAGTCGTCAACGAAGGTTAAGAAACTGAACTCAAAGCGGTTACCACTGAGACTCAATCTATCTGAAATATGCGAAACACCTGCTACGAGCATCAGGTTCAGAATAATGAGTCCAGCCACCGACATACCGATCGTGATCAATAGACGTGTTCGGTTGTTCATTTAGTAGTCCGTTGAACGTTGAGATTCGCTGCAAGTCCGATAAGAACAAGAAAAGAGTCACCGTGGAGCCGAATCCGGTTGTCGTGCTCGTAAGCCATTCGGTGTAGGTCAAGCCACAGAACCACGTCCACGTGTTTAGCCTCAAAGGAGACTCGTACCGGATGAAGGACCGGATGAAAATCGGGGTCGTTGACCCTGTAGAAACCAAAGA
>PXDE01000586.1 GCA_003566475.1 PVC group bacterium
GAGGTTGACCTCGGCCGCCCCGGCCAGCCGGGCCGCCTGCTCCAGCCCCTTCTCGAGGTTCACCGCGATCTGCTCCTGCATGCCTCGGAAGAACCGGGGCGGGGTGATGTTGTGGTAGCGGAGGGCGCGGCGTCCCCGGGTGCGCAGGAACCGCTCGTTGACCGCTCCGCCCGAGGAGAGGTGGAGGAGCACCCCGGTGTCGGGCCGGTCCTCGGCGTCGAACTGGCTCAGATCCCGGGTCTCCCGCCGCAGCTCGGGCAGGATCCGCCGCCGCTCGCAGTAGATCTCGGACGCCAGCCCCCAGCGCCGGAACAGGTCGCGGAACACGAAGGCCTCGTTAGTGACCGCGTCGCCCGGGGCGAGCCCGGGGGCGAACTGATGCAGCGCGCGCAAGCTCATGCCTCCCCCTCCAAGGCCCGGAAGAACCGGGCCATCACCGCGTCCCAGGCGTACTCGGTCTCCACGAACCGGCGCCCCGCCGCGCCCAGGGCGTTCCGCAGGTCGGGACGGTCCAGGAGCAGCATCACCGCCTCCTCGAACTCGGCGTAGTCGCGGAACCACAGCCCGCCGCCGGACCGGCGGCACTGGTCGGGCAGGACCGCGCCCCCGGCATGCACCAGGGCCGGGGTCCGGGCCATCCAGGCTTCGAGCAGGACGATGCCGAGGCTTTCATTGACCGAAGGATGGCAGAACGCGAGCGCCCCGGCCATCGCCTCCCGCTTCTCGGCTTCGCTCACGAAGCCCAGGTCCAGCACCTGCGCCGCCGATCCGTCGGGCGGGTCCACCGGCCCGCTGCCGGTGAGGACCAGGCGGAGGGCCCGGCCCATGCGCTCCCGGAAGGCGTGGAAATAGTCCAGCAGCAGCGGCGTCCCCTTCCCCGCCTCGCGGCGGCCGCAGTAGACCAGGTAGGGGTCGGCGAGACCGTGCCGGGCCGCGAAGGCGGACGGATCGGCCTCGAACGGGTCCAGCCCCAGCCCCACCACCTCCGAGGGGGCCAGCTCCCCGTAGAGCCGCCGGGCCAGGGCCCGCTCGGGATCGGCGTTGAACAGGAACCCGGCCACCGATCCGAACAGGGTCCGGGTGACGCCCAGGGTCGCGAACGGCTCGTCGTGAAGGCAGGGGACGAGCCAGCTCTTCTCCGGGGCCACGGCCAGGGCGGCATGGGTCAGGGCAAAGAGGTACGGGCCGGCGAGCACGCGGTCGTACCGGCCGATGTGTTCGCGGAGATGGGCCGCCAGGTCCGGGCTGTTCACGCCATGGTCCAGCCACTGGCGCTCCTCCTCGGGGGTCACCTCCCCGCCCCGGCAGAACCGGTCCTGGATGGACAGGAACCGGCCCTCGTCCCGGGTCTCGTTCACCGGAAAGAAGCGGACGGTGATGCCGTCGCGGGTTTCGGCGCCCGGGGGGCGGGCGTTGCGCCAGGACACATGGTCGGTGGCGCAGGTGGTGAGAAACTCGACCTCGCGCCCGGCGGCGGCGGCGTGGACGGCGAGGGCCCGCAGGAGGGTCTCCGCCCCGCCCGCGCTCCCGCCCTCCAGCCAGCGGGGGCAGACGAAGGCGAGGCGGTCAGCCCGGCTCATGCTCCGCCAGCCGGGCCTCGAGGGCGGCCACCCGGGCCTCCAGGGCCTCGATCTTCCGGGCGTGCTGCTCCTCCACCCCCTGCACGGCGGTCACCAGCAGGCCGTTGACCTCGTTCTGCTGCGACCACAGGCGGTAGGTGTAGAACTTGAGCAGGCTCCAGATCACCTTCTTGAGCCGGACCAGGAGGGGGGCGAGGCGGGCGCGGCGCTCGCGGATCTCGAAGTCCGAGATGTCCACGAACACGGCGTCGCGCAGGCAGCGGAGGTAGATGCCCACGAACTCCTCGCCCTGGCGGAGCTGGGCCAGGTTGGTCCGTTCGGCCCGGGCGACCAGGGGGTCGTCATAGACCCCTTCCGCCCGCTTGCGCTCCACGCGCCCGCGGATGCCCTCGACCACGGCGGCCACATCCACGCCCTCGGCGCCGATGCGCACCCACGAAGTCTCTGCCGGGTTGTCGCTCATCCCCCGATTTCGCCCCAACCCCGGCCCGGGGGCAAGCGTGATCTCGGAGGTGATGTGGGGGTGGGGCGATGTAGCCACGGCAGCCTCCTGCCGTGCGAGTGGGGGATCGGGCTCGGACCCGGCTTCGCGAAGACGCTTCGCCGCGGCAGGCCCATCGGACGCCAACCCACCCCGCCCTGTGGGCACCCCTCCGGGGGAGGGGATGGCCCTGTCGGACGGTGCGCTTCGCGGCCTGAAGGGCCGCGTTAGACGTGCCGGAAGAGCCCAATCGCGCCGGGTGCGCTTGCCTAACCCGGCCCTACAGGCCGGATGCGTTTCCCGCCATGCGGACCCAGCCCGCTGGGCTGGGCCAAGGAAACGCGACCCTTCAGGCCGCCGCGGACCCGAACGGCCTGGTGGAATCGGCACAGTCCGCAATGCAACCGCGAATGCGCCATGCGGCCGTCCCCGTGGCCCGGGGGGGCCTCCCCCCGAGCCTCCTGGATCGCTCGGGTGGCGTCGGGATCTCTCCCGGGTCCGACGGCTTCTCGTGGGGGGCAGGGCACAGGGGGCAGGCGCCCCCGTGCCACGTCGCGGACATCCTTTTGGCAGACCGTGGTTTGTGGGGCA
>PXDE01000230.1 GCA_003566475.1 PVC group bacterium
CAGGCCCGCGATGTCCTGGCCATCCGCCGTCTCCAGGGGATCGAGCCCGCAGAGGACGGGCACGGTGGCCGCGAAGTCCACCGTCTCCACCAGCTCCGGGCAGACCGCGCCCGCCGGGAACCGCTCCGGCCAGCGCCAGATCATGGGCACCCGGGTGATGGCGTCGGATCCGATGCCGGGGGCCTTCTCCATGATCCCATGCTCGCAGGCGAAGTCGCCATGATCCGAGGAATAGATGACGATGGTGTCCCGATCGAGCCCGGCCTCGCGCAGCCCGGCCAGCACGTCGCCCACCGCCCGGTCCACCTGGGAGATGTTGCCGAGATAGCCGCGCAGCTTGCGCAGCCGCCCCGCCTCGAAGGTGCGGGGCTCGAACAGGGTCCACTCCCCCGACCGCCAATGCTCGGCCATTCTGCGAAGGTTGGGCGGCTTGCCGGCCAGATCCCAGTCCGCGTTGGGCGGCAGCACCAGATCCTCGAACGGGTACAGATCCCAGAACTCCCGGGCGGGCGCGTAGGTCTGGTGCGGCTTGGGGAAGCTGACCTCCATGATGAAGGGCCGATCCGCCTCCCGGCAGTTCCGCATGAACCGCACCGCCTCCCGGGCCACCCAGCCCTCCTGGCTGTCCTCGTAGGCGACCATGGAGGGGCGTCCGTCCACTTTCTGGCGTCCGGCCGGTCCGAATTCCCAGAGCGTCTGGTGATCTTCCTTCCGCGTCAGCCCGCGTTCTTCAAGGTACTTGGCGTACTCGGGGCTTCGCCCCCCGATGCTGGCCCCATTGGTGTCGTGGAAGACGTCGCTGTTATCCTCCACCCAGTATTCAGGGCAGTGGATCTTCCCGATGGCGGCGGTGCGATACCCCGCTTTCCGGAAGTGGCCCAGCAGGTTGGGAAGCCCGGGCGGACGCGGACCGGACAGGCCATAATAGCCGTGGTTGTGGCAGTATTGGCCCGACAGCCAGCACACCCGGCTGGGCGTGCAGATCGGGTTCTGGACGATGGCGTTGCGGAACCGGATGCCTTCGGAGGCGAGCCGGTCCAGGTGGGGCGTGCGGACGTTGGGATGGCCCTCGAGGCCCATGCATTTGGCCTGATGCTGGTCGGCGAGGATGAGCAGGACGTTGGGGCGGTTCATGGGCGGCAGTCTTGCCGTTGCAGCCCCGCCGGGCAAGCCCGGGCTTGCTCGGACCTCCGCCCAATAACCCCCCGCTGGCCGCTGCCATTGACGGCCATCCCGAATTCGGCAAGGCTGCCATTCGCCGGAACGGCAACGGCCAACGTGGCTGCCACCGCCCACCGTCAGGAGACTCATGTTCCTTCCCTACCGAAGCAGCGCCTATCTCACCCGATGGCCGATAGCCAACCTGGTTCTGGTTGGCCTCACGGTGATCGCATTCGCGGCTCTGGTGTTGGGCCTGTTTCCGGAGTCCTGGATTCTGGCCATGGTGCTTGAGGGATGGTATCCGGTCGGGCTACTGGGCCACATGCTCCTCCATGGGGGTCTCGGTCATCTCTTCTTCAATATGCTCTTCCTGTGGACCTTCGGGAACGCGGTGTGTTCCCGGGCGGGCGACGTGCTCCATGTGGGGGCCTACCTCGTCTGTGGCCTGGCCGCCGCCGCCCTCCACAATCTGGCCGACGGGGCGCCAGCCATCGGAGCCAGCGGCGCTATCAACGGCATCGTGGGATTCTATGTGGTCCTCTTCCCCGTGGACAAAGTGAGCTGCTTCTGGTTTCTGGGCATCCGGGGCGGGGTGTTCGAAATCTCCGGATTCTGGCTGGTCCTGCTATGGTTCCTGGGCGACGCGGCCTTCGCCTTCCTGGGGGTGCAAGACGGCGTGGCCTACTGGGCTCATCTGGGCGGCCTGCTTGCGGGCGTCGGCCTCGGCATTGTCGCTCTCAAGGCGGGCTGGATCGCGCTCGACGACGAGCTGGACAATCCCGACCTCCTGGAATACCTGCGCGGCGGGCGGCATCTCTCCCGTCCGGTGCCCAAGGCCCATCCGACGGCGGAGCCCGGGTTCCACATGCGGCACGACGACTCGCCGGCTCCGACCTCGGTTCCCGGCGCCCCGAATGTGGTCCTCCCCCCACACCGGCCCTCCCCTCGCCCCAAACCGATCCCCTTCCGGCCCCGTCCACCTGCCGAGGATGATTCGGACACGTAGGCATATGTAAGCCTCCAGCCGGAAGAGCCGCCCGATGCGAGGAGAAACGCAGCGCCCCCACTCCCGAGGCCACCGGCTTCTAGAGCGGCCCTGAATCTCAGGGGCGGATGGCCGAGGTAGGCTCGGATGCCCGAGGCAGGGGTGGTTTCTCGGCCTCCTGAAGCGGAATCCGCAGCTCGAACCGGGCGCCTCCAAGCGGCGAGTCGCCCACCCGGATCTCGGCCCCGCAGGAATCGGAGAACATCCGTACCGACACC
The DNA here is from genome assembly GCA_003566475.1 of PVC group bacterium. Lineage (GTDB taxonomy): Bacteria > Verrucomicrobiota > Kiritimatiellia > SS1-B-03-39 > PXDE01 > PXDE01. The sequence continues at coordinate 2,425 of PXDE01000230.1, forward strand.
AGCCCAAGTCCGGTGCCGTCCGGCTTGGTGGTGAACCAGGGGTCGAACAGGCTGTCGCGCACCGAGGAAGGGACTCCCGGCCCGTTGTCGTCCACGGTCAGGATCCCGGTTCCATCCGCCACCGCCAGGTCCACCCGCACATGCGCCCCGTCGCCCGCCGCCTGGGCCGCGTTGACGATCAGGTTGAGCACGGCGGTCTCGAACAGGGACGGGTTCAGGCGGGCCCTCGCCGCGGGGCATGGCCCGACATCCAGCCAGCTCAGGCGGACATCCGGATGCATCTGGGCCAGCGTCACCACATCCTTCAGCATCCGGCCCAGGTCCGCCATCTCCTGGTGGTCCATCCCGTCCCGGCCCGCGAACGCGGCCATCCGCCGGGACAGCCGGGAGAGCCGTTCGACCCCATGCTCGGTCCGCTTGCGGAGGTCGGCAAGGGTGGGATGGCCTGGCTCCATGAGTTTCAGTTCGTCCACCAGGCTCTGCAGCGACATGAGGAAGTTGTTGAGGTCGTGACCGGTGGCGGCGGCGCACAGTTCGGCGCCCTGCTTGCGCTCGGTGTGGACCAGGCGCTTCTCCTGGCTCACAATCGTGCGGTCCTGCCGCTCGATGATCTTCCATCGCCGGTACGAGACGAGAAAGAAAACCAGGGAGGTGACGGTCACGAACCCCAGTCCCTTGGCGATCTCGATGGCGGCGATCCGCTCCGGATCAGCCGTCATTTCGGCGGCCCAGCGGCTGGACAGGACAATGTACAGGGCGCAGATCACAAAGTACAGCGTGGCCACACTGGCCGCCTTCCGAAAAGGCGACCTGCGTTCGAATCGGGACCCCAAGGCTTCGGACCGCCATTGGACCATTAGGATGGACCTCCGCACCCACAGGAATACAAGGCGCCTCGCCCAGACTGTGGATACGGTATCGTTCGCGGATTTCGTCCCAATCTGTCAAGCGCGAACCGCAGGCAGGAAGGATCAGCCCATGGCCTTGTCCGTTGAGGTGGTCAGGAATGGGGCGGCGATGGGGTCGGACCTTTACCCATGCCATCCAGCATGGGTCTCCGCGTTCAGGCGTGGGGAGCGGGCCGGATGAGAGGAAGATCCCGCAGGCGCAGGCGGGCCCGGCGTGCGGCCAGCAGCCGGCCGAGCAGCACCCGGATGGGAACCACCCGGATGCCCTGGTCGCGGTGTCCGGCGCCGATCTCGTAGGCCAGCCGCCAGTGCGAGGCCAGCCGCCCGAGCGCGGCCGCCCAGTTTCCCTCCGGCAGCCAGGTTCGGGTGAGGAGACCGGACAGTCCCTGCACCGAGGCCACCTCGAACCGCCCTTCCCTCACCTCGCGCTCGCTGTCGCATCGGACCACCAGCCGGGCCAGGTCCAGCCCGGGCCGCGAGGCCACGAACCGGCGGACCGCCTCCACCAGCGCCGGGGTCCGCAACCCGCCCGCATCCTGGAACCGGGTGCCCTGCCCCGGCCGCCCGGGGCCGGCCAGCCGGATGCGCTGACCGGCCAGGGGCACGTCGTAAAGCCGGGTGGCGAACTGGCGCATCAGTTCCGGGGCCGCCGCCACCCCGTCCGGATGGGCGAGGATCAGACGTTCCAGCGTGGACACGCCGTCCCCGGTGACCCACCCGTCGACCCTGCGGATGACCGACACCACCCGCCCCTCCGCCTCTCCGGGGCGCCGGGCGAACACCAGGCCGAACTCCATGCCCATGCTGGCCGCCGCATCCGGGCGACGCGACGCCCAGCCGGGATGGGCGGCGGTGAACACGGTGACGCCCCGGTACCGCCAGGCCAGACGGACCAGGAGGGGGATCAGCGGCGCGTGGAACAGCCAGGGCGACCAGAATTCCCAGCGCAGGACGCGCTGCCAGCGGCCGATCAGGAGCCGCCGCCCCCGCCAGGACAGCGACGGCACGAGCAGGTGCTTGCCCAGGCCCAGAATCACCAGCAGGGCGATCAGGCCCTGAACCGTCCAGCGGCCATAGGCGGAAAGGAACTCGATCACCCCGGGACCGAACCGCGCGCCCAGCGCGACCAGCGCGGTTCCCCATAGGGCCAGGCCGGCCAGGTAGCAGACCGAGAACCGCAGGAAGGGGATGCGGAGAATCCCGGAGGTGATGTAGACCGGAAAGCGAATGCCGGGAATGAACCGGCTGGCCAGGATCACCCAATGCCCGTGCCGCTGGAACCGGGCCTGACTCCGCAGCACCTCGTGCTCGGGGGCCATCCAGCGGACCAGCGGCCATCGGAGCACCCCCACCCCCATCCACCGCCCCTGCCAGTAGAACAGGCAGGTGCCCAGGTAGAGGGCGGCGGCGCTGGTGGCCACCGCGAACAGGAACCCGACCGAACCCCGGGCCACCATCAGGCCGGCCGCCACGCTGGTCAGGTCTTCGCTGACAAAGCCAAGCACGAACAGCAGGACGGCAAACAGGACACGGGAAATCCCCTCCAGACGGACGCCGTCCCCGGCCCGGAACGGCTCGGCCGCCCGCGCCGCCCGCGCCGGATCCGCGTCGGCGCGGCGCCGGGCCTCGCCACGTTCCGCCCGGGACACGAAATCCAGCCACAGATCAAGCCCGACCTGCGCCGGCTCCACGAGCACGGGCCGGGCCGCGTCCTCGACGTCCGCCCACTCCGCCTGAGGAAGCAGCCGGAGGCTTTCCAGGGCGGCGGTCCTCGGCACCCGGAGGTCGTCGGGAGCGTGCAGCATCAGGGCCGGCCCTTCGTACTCCTTCAGCCGCCGTCGCAGGGGCCGGAGATCGGCCTCGTAGACGGACCGGAGGACCACTGGATCCAACGCGGGGGGCCGGAGCATCCCGAAGTGCGGAAGGCCGTTCCTCAGGATCCAGGCCCCGATCCGGTGGAGCCCATGCCAGACCCGGTTCAGATAGTGGTCGCCGAACAGCTCGAACTCCTCGGTGCCGATGGAGGAGAGCAGGGTCAGCGAGGCGATCTGACCCGGCCGGGCGGAGGCCAGGTGAAGGGCCACGCCTCCTCCCAGCCGATGGCCGAGCAGGTGCGCGCGCTCGATCTCGAGGTGATCGAGCAGACGGCCGAGATCCGCCGCCTGCGCCGGAAGTGGCGTCCGGCCTGCGCTCGGCCCGGCCTCCGAACGCATGGGCAGTTCAGGGGCGAGGACGCGGATGCCTTCGGGAAGGTGATCAAGGACCACGCGGATCAGATCCTCGTGGTGGGAGATCACGACCGCCGCCGGCCGGTCCGGCGACCCCCTTTCCTCCCAGCGGGCCACCACCGTCTCGCGTCGGCCCGCCCGCGAGCCGGCGGCCAGCGCCGCCTCGTGCAGCCCCGGCCGGGTCTCCGGGACCGCGCGCAGCGCCTGGGTCAGATGGGAAAGCAGAAGGAGGCCGAGATACCCGACCGACATCCAGCGGGCCCACCCGGCCGGACGCGAGGACGTGCCGCCTGCGGGAGCCGGCATCGTGGGGCTGGAGCGTTCGGGAAGGTCGGCCGGGGTGTCGGGCGGGCTCATGTCGGGGCCGGCATCTCCGTGAGGGGCGTTCGTTCAGGGGCCGTCGGCCGGGCACACGTTCGCCACCACGGCCAGAACCTCCCTCCGCGAGAGCTTCCCGCGCCCTTCGGCCAGGGCCTCCAGGGTGGCGTGCGCCAGCCTCAGCGGGATCTCGCAGAACCGGCGGATGGAGCCCGGCGGCAACTGCTCCACGTAGGCGTCGGCCAGGGCGAGCTGATGGCGGCAGTAGGCGGTCATGTGCTCCGGGCCCCACCCGGCCGGGAAGAAGTCCACCCCGCGTTCCCGGTCCTCCTCGCGGTTGCGCAGGATATTGACGGACTGGAGCCCGCGGCCGAATCCCACGGCCAGACGCCGATCGGTCTGGAGGCCGTCGTGCCAGGCCCAGAGGTCGGCCAGCAGCACCCCCACCGCCCCGGCCACTCCGTAGGTATAGCGGTCGAGGCCGCCTTCATCCTCCACCTGCCAGTCCGCCTGCGCCCAGGCCGCCATGCGCAGGGCCATGGACCCGATGGCATCCGCCACCCGGGGCGCCACCTCCGCCGGAACCATGCGGACCCAGTCGGCCAGCTTCCGGGTGACCGGCGGCAGAGCCGCCCGGGCCGGCTCGAACAGGACGCGCAGGCGCTCCTCCCGGCGCTCCGGCGACACCTGCATGGCATCGTCCACCCCATCCAGAAGGCGTGCCTTCTCGTCGGCCGCCAGCCGGGGATGGTCCTCGATCTCGTCGATCGCCCGAAAGCCGAGGTAGGCCCCGGCCACGGCGGACTGCAGCCGACCCTCCAACTGCATGATGGGCAGGAAGAAGGTCCGGCTGGTGGCCTTCAGCATCTCCAGACTGGCCGGCAGGGACATCGACGGACCCATGGTCTCCGGGGGTTCGCGGTGATCGTGGTCGGGCAGTGTACCTGAACCCGGAAGAATGTACACCTGCGGTTCAGGATTCCCGTCCGTCATAGCCCTCCGACGCCAACGTCTCCGGGCCGCACTGCGGCCCCCGCCAATCTCCGGCGTCCAGTCGGATGTCCGCCCCCGCCAGCGCGTGGCCGAACACGCCATAGCGGTCCCCCGGCGGATGCGACACCCGAATCCGGTCCAGATACAGGCCTCGGACGTGGGAGGCCACCATGTGAGCCGGCGCCTGGTGCCATGCCGGCCGGTCGGGATCGACCACCACCCGGGCCGAGCCCAGCGGCTTGGGGGTGGCAAGGTCGAGCGGACCCGTGGCCTCCCACTGCACGTCCGTCAGGGACAGGTTTTCCACGGGCTGCTCCGCCGTGCCTTCGATCCAGATCCGGCCCGGGCCCCGGACCTGGAGATGCGAGAGCAGCACGTTCCGGATCCGGCCGGCGGGAAGTCCCGACCGGTAATCCCGGGGCATCGCATCCACCACCACCGGCCAGGCATGGGTGCAGTCCAGCGTCAGGTGCGAGCCCTGCACGTTCTCGAAGCTCCCGCCGTCCTTCATGTAGAGAGCGAACCCGATCGCCCCGGCCAGGGTGCAGTTGGCCATGGTGACATTCCGGAACGCCCCCCGGGTCTCCGTGCCCAGCTTGAGGCAGGCGCAGGAAGTCCGCAGCACGCAGTTCGCGATGGCCAGGTTCTCGCAGGCATCACCCCGGGTGCTCTTGGCCACGATGCAGTCGTCCCCCGCCTCGATCAGGCAGTCGGAGATGACCAGGTTGCGGCAGCCGTCGGGATCGATCCCGTCGCTGTTGGGCCAGGTATTCCGGATGCGGACGCCCCGGATGATGCCGTCCACGCAGCGGAGAAGATGCACCGTCCACCAGGTGGCCCCCTCCAGACCCAGATCCTGAATCCGATACCGCGAGCAGTCCTCGAAATAGATAAGCGCGGGGCGGAAAATGCCTTGGACCTCCTTCCAGGGAGGAGCGGGACGGTCCGGGTCGCCCCGGCCGACCAGGCGACCCGGCCCGGTGATCGCGAGATCCGTGGTGCCCCGGGCCTGGATCAGCGCGCCGAAGCCATGGTTGTCGGTCAGCTTCCCGTCATGCCGGCCCAGGGGCGGGAACGCGGCGGGATCGTCCGAGGCTTCGAGGGTGGCCCCGTGGTCCAGATGCAGCCGGACCCCGGACCGCAGCCCCACCGATCCGCTTCGGTAGTGGCCGGGGGGAACGGTCACCGTACCCCCGCCGGAATCGGCGCAGGCCTCCACCGCCGCCTGGATGGCCCGGGCCTGATCCCCCAGCCCATCGCCCTGGGCGCCCGTATCGTGAATGCTCGTGTTCAACCTGTGTGCTCCTCGGCGGGTCCAAGGCCTGACGCTACCCCGCCCGCCCCCTCCGCGCCAAGCCGCCAGCCCCCTCCCCCGTTCGCCCCTCGCCGCCGCCCGAGCCCCGGCCCACTACCGCCCGCCTTCCCACGATCTGTCTTAGCTGTATACGATCGTGGACAGCTAAGGCACATCCAGAACTTGCTTTAGTTCCCCACGATCGTGTGAACTAATTCCGCATCGCCACCCCGAAAGCCAGGAAAAGCGGCTAAAATCAGCATGCCCCAACGGGAACGGGCATCCACATGGTATCCCCTTGTTTGCTTTAGCACTCCACGATCGTAAACATCTATTTCATCCGGCTTGCCCGACCGGCCCCTGATTCCCTACCCTCGTCCACGTGATGCATCAGGAGGCTGATATGGCTGACCCAGCAAAGTGGAGCGGACATCGGCGCTGGAGCGCCCGGATCGTCTTTCGCCGGTGCGGCAACGCCCTGGCCTATGCGCTGGCGGAGTTCCCCTGCCTGGCCATGGCCCCCACCCTCGAACGGAACTGGCGTTCGACCTACGATTCCCGGCGGAGCTATCACGCGGCCCGGACCCGCCTCCTCAAGCAGGGCGTGGTGGCGGAGGTCACCCGAGACGGGCAGATCGTGCTGGAGCTGACCCCCGCAGCGGAGGCCGCCCTTCCGGTCTGGCTGCGCCCGGAGAGGGAGTGGCGGAGGAAGTGGAGCGGAGCGTGGTACATCGTGAGCTACGACGTTCCAGAACTCCGGCGCGTCCACCGCGACGTCCTGCGGACGCTCTTGCAGCAGCACCGGTTCGGCCAGCTGCATAAGAGCATGTGGATCGGCCCCTGGGACATCCGTCCGTTCTTCGACGACCTCCGAACGGCCGGGGGCATCGCGGACTACGCGGTGCTCCTGGAGGCCCGGAGCGTGATGGGGGGCGTGCCCGACGAGCAGATCGTGCGCAAGGCCTGGCCCTGGCAGACCATCATCGACGCGCAGCAGACCTACTTCCGGGAGATCGGCGATCTGGTCCGGATCTGGAAGGCGGCCGAGCCCACGGCGGAGGAGGTCCGCGCCAAAGTCCGCACCGAGGCCGTTGCCTACGCCATGGCCATGGAGAAGGATCCGCTGCTGCCCCGTCGGCTGTGGCCGGTCGGCTACGGGGGCGAGCGCGTATACCAGCTCCACCGGGAGTTCTGCGCCCTCGCCTCGCGACGCATGGCCTGACCCCGGATCCGAGGTTCCGCCCCAGCCGCCCGAAGGCGACTCCCCGCCGCCCACCCCTACCGGTCCTGTGAAATAGATGTCTACGATCGTGGAGAGTTAAATTCACCCATGCCGGGTGTCTTAGTGCACTACGATCGTAGGCAGTTATTTCACAGGGGAAGATTGCCCTTGTTTTCCTGCGAAAATGCCGAGGAATGGTTCGGGGGGTGAGATATAGATCTCAACGATCGTAGACATCTATGTCACGCCCGGATGATCGCTGGCTGGGGTGGTCGGGGAGATGGGGGGGCGTGCGGCGGGGGGGCGTCTCGACGGAAGCTGCGCCCAAATCCGCAGGCAGACCTCCCTCGCCGGACCTTGGGAATTCGAGGCCCCGTGGATTCGCGCTCACCGCCTGCGTGCGGACTTGAGCCTCGCGGCCGGCCTTGCCTTCCGGCGGGCGGTGACTGACACTGGCAGCCCCATGACCCGTAAACCCCGCGACCATGCCGTTACCGAGGCTCCGGCCGAACTCACCGCCTCCACCGTGGCCCGGCTCCGCCCCCTCTATACCGAGGGAGAGAGGGATGCCCCTTCGAACCGACTCCACGACTACCCCAATAACGGGCATGTGGTGGCCGCGCTGGAGCGGCTCATCGACATCATGCTCCCGGGCCGGATGTCGCCGCCCCATGCCAACGCGGGCACGCTTGAGGAGTTCCTCGCCGAGCGCATCAGGGAGGCCTGGCTCTTCCTGCGCCCCGAGATCGCCTGCGCCCTGCCCTTCCGGTGGACCGCCGAATACCCCCGCTCCGAAGGGGTGCCCCCCGGGACCGCCGATCTCGCCGAGGTGGACCGCATCCTCGCCGCCTTCTTCGACGCCCTGCCCGGTGTCCGCGAACTGGTGCTGACCGATATCCAGGCCGCCTATGAGGGCGATCCCGCCGCCCTGAGCTTCGCGGTGGTGAAGCTGGCCTATCCCGGCCTGCTCGCCATCGCCTCGCACCGCATCGCCCATGGGCTCGAGCGCCTCGACGTGCCGCTGGTCCCCCGCATGATGAGCGAATGGATTCACAGCCAGACCGGGGTGGATATCAATCCCGGCGCCACCATCGGCCCGCATTTCTTCATCGACCACGCCACCGGGGTGGTGGTCGGCGAGACCACCGAGATCGGGCGGCGGGTCAAGATCTACCAGGGGGTCACGCTGGGCGCGAAGAGCTTCCCCAAGGACGCCCGCGGCCGGCCCATCAAGCGGATCAAACGCCACCCCACCGTGGGCGACGACGTGGTGATCTACGCCAACGCGACCATCCTTGGCGGCGACACGGTGATCGGCGAAGGCAGCACCATCGGGGGCAACGTGTTCCTTACCTCGAGCGTCCCCCCGCACTCCACGGTGGTCGCCACCGACCGCATCGAGACCCGGCCCAAGCATCCCCCACCGGAGCCCTCGGCATGACAGACCATGGCCACTTCACCGCCGATGGCCGGGAATACGTGATCACCACGCCATTCACGCCCCGGCCCTGGCACACCATGCTGTTCAACGACACCTACCTGGCCAACCTCACCCAGGTCGGCACCGGGGCCAGCTTCTGGCAGCAGACCGGGGAAGGCCTGCGCACCAACCTCACCGAGGACCGGGACGGGAATGGCGGCCCCAGATTCGTCTACCTGCGCGACCGCGATTCGGGCGAGTTCTGGAGCCTCACCGGGGCCCCGTCCTTCCCCGCCTTCGACAACTGGGAGTGCCGGGTGGGGCTGGGCTACCAGGTCCACACCACGGAGCGCCTGGGCATCCTCGCCTCGTGGCGCATCTTCGTCCCCGAGGATCTGCCCGGCGAGTGCTGGACCCTCACCGTGACCAACCGCTCCGACCGGCCGCGGCGCATCAGCCTGTTTCCCTACCTCGAGATGCACCTCACCGGGGGCAGCACCCTGATGGATTTCATCGCCGTGCTCGGCGGCACCTACGACCCCGCCGCCCACGCGGTGTTCGGGATCAATTCGTGCGTGAAGTTCCCGCCCCGGTTCAAGGCCTTCCTGGCCTCGGACCGCCGGCCGGACGCGGCGACGGTGAGCCGCGACGAGTTCCTCGGCCCCTACCGCGACTACCACCGGCCCCTCGCGGTGGAGCGGGGCGACGTGCACAACCCCGAGGCGGGCACGGAATGGCTGGGGGCCTCGCTCCGGCACGATCTGGATCTGGCCCCCGGCGAGACCGCGACCGTCCAATGTCTGGACGGAATCGTCCAATCCCTGGACGAGGGCCGGGAGCTGATCCGGGCGTGGCTCGCCCCAGGCCGGATCGACGCCGCCTTCGCCGACCTCCAGTCCCGGAACGACACCCTGGTCGGCGGGGTGACGGTGGAGACCGGCGACGCCCAGTTCGACCGCTGGATGAACGTCTGGATGAAGCACCAGCTCCGGTTCGTGGCCCGCTGGGGGCGGGTGATCGGGCGCGGCTTCCGCGACATCCTCCAGGACACGTTCGCCCATCGGATCACCGAG
>PXDE01000057.1 GCA_003566475.1 PVC group bacterium
CCGCCCCCGCCGGTCCCGGCCCAAGAGGCGCCGGACCTTTCGGACTTCGGCCAGGCGTTCCAGGATCTGGTCCGCCTGCGGGATAACGCCGAGTTCACCGCCGCCGCCCGGCGGGCGCGCGAGATCGAGGAGCGGTTCCCCGGCCATCCCCGGCTCGACGAGGTGCGCCGGATCGGGGCCTGGCTGCGGCAGGAACGCGGCCAGCTCACCCCCGCCCAGATCGCCCTGGGCCGCCTGACCGCGCCCGACCCTCCGACGGTCCGGGCCGCCCGCGACCAGATCATCGAGACCGGCGAGGTGGGCCGCATCCTGCTGCGCAAAGCCATGCGCGAAGGCGGGCCGGACCTGGTGCTGATCGCGGCGGATATCCTGTTCGAGATGGGCGATACCCAGGCCTCGCCCCTGCTGGTGGCCCGAATCGCCGGGGAGCCGCCGGGCCCGGTCCGCGACCGGATGGTCCATCAGCTCGCCCGTCTGGGCGGCGACGTCCCGCCCGACGCCGTGGCCACGCTCTGGCCGTCGTTCACCCGCCAGCCCAGCCCGTCGCTGGCCGCCGCGCTGATCCGGATTCTCGCGGCCTCCGCGCGCGGCGACGCCGGTGCGTTCGGGCGGCTGGCCGGCGACCCCCAGGCGCTGGAGCGCCTCAAGCAGTACGTGGAGACGATGGTGGCTTCCGACGACAGGGCGGTACGGGACCAGGCCATGGAGATGTCCGCCGCCCTGGGCATGCATCGGCAGGGCCTCAAGGCGGAGTTCTTCGCGGGGACGGCCTTCAACGAACCTCTGGTCACCCGGCTGGATCTCCGGATCCATTACCCCAGCGAACAGAACCTGGACCTGCCCGGCGGTCGGATTTACGAGATCAGCGGACGCTGGACGGGTCAGATTCTCGTCACTCGGGACGGGGTGTACACCTTCCACTCCACCAGCGACGACGGCCAGCGGGTCTACGTCGGCGGGCGGCGCATCATCGACGACTGGAACCCACATCCCATGGAGACCCGGTCGGCGCAGATCGAGCTGAAGGCGGGACTCCACGACTACCGGCACGAGTGGTTCCAGGCCGGGGGCGGGGCCGGGCTCATCGCCGAATGGGAAGGGCCGGACCTGCCCCGGCAGGTCATCCCGCCCGAAGCCTTCCGCGTCCTGCCCTGGCCGGGGGTCGACGGGTAGGCCGCCACCAGCGGCCCGAGGCCGGCAATCCGTCTTCGCGGGGGTCCGGGACCGGTGTACACTCGGGGCCTCTTCAGAGACCCTCCCCTCGAGTTATCCCCGCGATGATCGCCCTTCCTGTCGCCTCCCTGGCCGGCTCCCTGGGGCCGGGTATCCCGGCCGACCTGTTCATCCTTCAGCTCGGGTTCATCCTGCTGGCCGCCCGGCTGGTGGGCGGGCTGTGCCATCGGCTGCGCATCCCCCGGGTGGTCGGGGAGATCGGGGCGGGCATCCTCTTCGGGCCGTTTGCCCTGGGGGGGCTGTCCTGGGGCCCGCTCGGCCCCCTGTTTCCTCCCATCGAGGGTGTGGTCCTGCCCGTTTCGGGCCCCTTGCACGCCATCGCGGTGCTGGCTTCGGTGCTGCTCCTCTTCCACGCCGGGCTGGAGACCGACCTTCGGCTGTTTCTGCGATACTCCGTGGCCGGAACGGCGGTGGGCATCGGCGGGGTGGTGTTCTCCTTCGGACTAGGCGCCTGGGTCACCGTGGCCATGGGGGGCGCCGAGGGCCTGCGTTCGCCGGAAGCCCTCTTCATGGGCGCCCTGTCCACCGCCACTTCCGTGGGCGTCACCGCCCGCATCCTGGCCGAACGGAGGAAGACGACCTCCCCCGAGGGCGTCACCATCATGGCGGCCGCCGTGCTCGACGATATTCTGGGCATCCTGCTGGTGGCGGTGGTGGTGGGGGCGTCGGCGGCCGGGCGGGACGGGGAGCGGGGCGTCGACGGGGCCGCCCTGGGCATCCTGGCCCTCAAGGTGATCGGCTTCTGGCTCGTGGTGAGCGCGGCCGCCCTGCTGGGGGCCCGGCGGATCTCCCAGGCCCTCAAGCGGTCGCGGAACCCCGCCGCGATCTGCACCATGGCCTTCGGTCTGGCCCTGATGATGGCGGGGGTCACCGAGAGAGCCGGCCTGGCCATGATCATCGGGGCCTACATGGCCGGCCTGGCCGCCTCGCGCACCGATCTGGTCGGGCTCCTCCGCCAGCGTCTCGATGTGCTTATCGAGTTTCTCGTGCCCGCGTTCTTCTTCGTGAGCGGCATGATGGTGGACCTCCATGGCCTGGGGGCGCTCCTCGCCTTCGGGGGCCTGTTCTCCCTGGCCGGGTTCCTCTCCAAGGTGCTGGGCTGCGCGATTCCGGCCTGGCTGATGGGCTTCCGCTTCCGCGGCGGCGTCCGGATCGGCCTGGGCATGCTGCCCCGCGGGGAGGTGGCCCTGATCATCGCCGGTCTGGGCCTGAGCTCGGGCGTTCTCGACGCCCGTCTGTTCGGCGTGGCCATGATGATGACGCTACTCACCACCGTCGCCGCCCCCATGCTCCTCCCCGTGGCGTTCCTCGGCGGCAGCGGCCGCCGCGACCGCCGCGACGACTCCGGCGACGACAGCGTGGACGCGGTGCGGCTGGACTTCTTTACCCGGGATGTGGCCGAACTCGTGATCCTCCGACTGATCCGGGCCTTTCGGCAGGAGGAGTTCTTCGTGAGCCGTCTCGAGACCGAGGGCCTGGTGTACCAGCTCCTCAAGGACAACCTGGCCTACTCCCTGGCTATCGAGGGCACGGAGGTGGTTCTGCGCGGGGACGCCCGCTTCGCCGACATTCCCCGGCTGGTCATGGTCGAGGAACTGCTGGAGATCCGCGACATGCTCCAGTCCGTGCGGTCCCTCGACGAGGCGGAACTCCACGCCATGGAGACCCGCCTGCTCACCAGCCTCTTCGGCCGCCCCGCCGCCCCATCCGAGCCCGACGCCTGAGTGCCACGGCCTCCTCCTTGGAGCGGGCCGAGGACGGGGCGACGAAGCGCTCAACTTCCCCCTTGCCTCCGCCATGCCCGGCGGGCATAGTTCCGCCCTTATGAACGCGACTGCCATTCGGACGATTACCGTAGGGAGAGGACCGTAGGGGAGTCCGGACCACGGAATCTGCCCTGCGGCCCCTCGGATCCGAGGGGCCTTTTTTGTTTCGGAGATCAACCAAGGACACGGATGTGAAGACATTGGGCGTGGGACTGCTGGGACTGGGAACCGTGGGCGCGGGCGTGGCCGAGGTGCTGACCCGCCACGCCGACCGCGTGGCCGCCCGGGCCGGGGCGCGGCTGGAGATCGTGCGGGCGGCCGTGCACGACCCCGCCCTGTTCCGGGGCCGCGGGGTGCCCGACGACCGGCTGACCGACGACGCGGCCTCGGTGGTGGCGCATCCCGAGGTGGACCTGGTGGTCGAGGTGATGGGCGGACTGGACCCCGCCCATGGACTGGTCAGGGCCGCCCTCGACGCGGGCCGGCCGGTGGTCTCCGCCAACAAGGCGCTGCTGGCCGAGCGGGGCCAGGATCTGTTCGAGGCGGCGGAGGCCCGGGGCGTCGAGCTGCGCTTCGAGGCCAGCGTGGCCGGGGGCATCCCGGTCCTGCTCTCCCTCCGCGACGGGCTCGCCGCCAACCGGATCGAGTCCATCTATGGCATTCTCAACGGCACCTGCAACTACATCCTCACCCGCATGGAGCAGGAGCGGCGCCCCTTCGACGCGGTGCTGGCCGAGGCCCAGGCCTCGGGCTACGCCGAGGCCAACCCCTCGACCGACATCGACGGCATCGACACCGCCCACAAGGCGGTGGTCCTGGCCGCGCTGGCCTACGGCAAGCTGGTCCCCTTCGCGGAGCTGCCCATCGAGGGCATCCGGCGCATCACCCTGGCCGACCTCGACTTCGCCCGCGAGCTGGGCTACGCGGCCAAGCTGCTGGCCGTGGTGCGCGAAAGCGCGGACGGGGAGATCGAGATCCGGGTCGAGCCCACCTTCGTCCACGGCGATCATATGCTGGCTTCGGTGAGCGGGGTGTTCAACGCGGTGAAGATCCACGGCGACGTGGTGGGCGACACCTTCTACCACGGGCGCGGGGCGGGCCGGGAGCCCACCGCCTCGGCGGTGGTGAGCGATCTCATTCGCGTGGCCCGGGGGCGGCTGCACCCGGAGATCCGCCCCGAGCCGCTGCACGTGGCCCCGGGCGTGCTCATGCCCCGCGACGAATGGGTGTCGCGGGCCTATCTGCGCGTGGCCCTGCTCGACCAGCCGGGCTCGCTGTCCAAGGCGGCGGGCACGCTGGGCGCCCACGGCATCAGCATCGCCTCCTTCATCCAGAAGGAATCCACCGGCAACGGGTTCGCCTCGGTGGTGTTCCTGACCCATCCTGCCACCGAGCGGGCTCTGGGCCAGGCCCTGGCCTCCCTCGAGGCCCTGCCCGAGGTCGACGGCCCGCCCGTGCGCATCCGCATCGAGGACGAGCCGGAGACGGAAGAGTAGGAACCACGAAAGGCACGAACGGCACAAAAGCAGGAAGAGGGAACCGCGAATGAACGCGAATGGACGCGAATGGGGGGATTGGCTACCGCCCTACGGGTGGCCAGGACTGGCCGTTTCCTGGCGCCCGGCCACTCACCGGACTTCGACATTCGACATTCGACACTCTGCGGTTCTGCGGTTTCCGGCCACCGCACACCCCGCATTCCGCAACTTGTCCGACGACGTGTCGCGCCGTAGCTCAGCGAAGGCGGAAACTTCTGAGCGGAGTCGGATCCCGCATCCCGGATCTCGCATCGGCGATGGTGTCACCACTTGCTCCCGTGAAGCCCTTCGGTTCAGCGGCTGTGATCGTCGTCAGCCCAATCATCCTCCCATCCATTCATCCACCCATCCATCCGCCCGATGCGCCTGATCACCATCCTACTAGACGGCCTGGCCGGACGGCCCCTCCCGGGGCTGGTCCACGGGACCGCGCTGGCCACGGCCAAGGCCCCGGGCCTGGCTGCCCTGGCCTCGGACGGACGGTCGGGCTGGCTGGATCTCCCCCGCGGGTTTGCCGACGTCTACCGGCCGGAGGCCCTGCTGGCCGCCCTGGCCGGATGGCCGGCCTCCGATGCGCTCGGGTTCCGTCGGGGTCCGCTGGAGGCCCTGGCCGCAGGCCTCCCCGCGTCCGGATCCGCGGACCGGGCGTGGTCGGGCGCGCTGGTGACCCTGGACGAGGACGGGCTGGTGGTGGAATCCCAGGCCCCGGCCCTCAGCGAGACCGAGACCGGACTCCTGGTCGAGGCCATGAATCCCGGGCTGGCCGGGCTGGGCGGGGAGATGCGGACCACCGGGCCGGGGCGGGTGGTGGTGGTCGGCCCAGCCGCAGAATCGGCCGCGCCGGATCCGGGACCGGTTCGGATCGGCGATCTCCTGCCCGAGGGCCGGGGACGCGACCGGTTCGCCCGCCACCTGAACGAGGCGGTGCGTCCGGCGCTGGAGGCCCATTCGGTCAACCAGATCCGCATCGACCTTTCCGAGAATCCGGTGCACGGGGTGTGGCTGTGGGGCGGGGGCTCGCGGAAGGCGGTGTCCGAGGTGGCCGGCCGGAAGCTGGCCGAGGAGCGGGTGGCCGTGGTCACCAACAGCCCGCTGGGCCGGGGTTTGGCCGAGTGCCGGGGCTGGCCGGTGATCGAGCTGGCCACTCCGTGGGAAGGGCGGCTGTCCGGCCACCCCTTTCGGGTGCCCGCGCTGGTCGAGGCCATGCGCAAGGCCCGCCATCTGGTGGTCTGGGTCGAGGCCCCGCGCGACGGCGGCGACTACGGGGCGCCCGAGGACAAGGTGTGGGCGGTCGAGCGCCTGGACCAGCATGTGCTCCGTCCCCTGGCCGACCTGGCCCGGGCCCACCGGCCCTGCCGCCTTCTGGTGGCGGCCGGGGGGCCGGCCGGCGCCGGCGATCCGCCCCGCCTGCCGGTGCTGGTGGCCGGCGACGGGGTGCTGGCGGACCGGGTGACCCACTTCGACGAGGCGGCCGTGGAACAGGGAGCCCTCGGCCGCACCGACCTGGAACGACTGCTGAATTTCGCCTGGGACCGCTAGGCGCACGAGGAGACACGCCATGAAACCGGTAGCCATCTACGACACCACCCTGCGCGACGGGGCCCAGGGCGAGGGCATCTCGTTCTCGGCCGCGGGCAAGCTGCGCATCGCCGAGGCCCTCGACGCCTTCGGAGTGGACTACATCGAAGGCGGCTATGCCGCGTCCAACCCCAAGGACATGGCGTTCTTCCGCGAGGCGAAGAAGCTGAAGCTGGGCCACGCCAAGCTCGCCGCGTTCGGGAGCACCCGGCGCTCCGGCGTTCCGGTGGGCGAGGATCCGGGCGTGGCCGCCATGCTCGAGGCCGACACCCCCGCCTGCACCTTCTTCGGCAAGAGCTGGCTGCTCCATGTGAGGGACGTCCTGCGCACCACCGCCGAGGAGAACCTGGCCATGATCGCCGACACCGTGCGGGCGCTGAAGGGACAGGGCCGCGAGGTGGTCTACGACGCCGAGCACTTCTTCGACGGCTACAAGGACAACCCCGAGTACGCGCTCTCCACCCTCCAGGCGGCGGCCGGCGCGGGGGCCGATGTGGTGGTGCTCTGCGACACCAATGGGGGCACCCTGCCCTGGGAGGTCGGCGACATCACCGAGACCGTGATCCGCGCCCTCGGCTGCCCGGTGGGCATCCACACCCACAACGACTCCGAATGCGGGGTGGCCAACTCGATCGAGGCCATCCGGCGGGGGGCCCAGCATGTCCAGGGCACCATCAACGGCTTCGGCGAGCGCTGCGGCAACGCCAACCTGTGCTCGATCATCCCCAACCTCATCCTCAAGATGGGCCGGGCCACGGCCATCGGCGACCGGCTGCCCCGGCTGCGCGACCTCTCGCGCTTCGTGCACGAGCTGGCCAATCAGCGGCCCAATCCCAAGGAGCCCTTCACCGGCGAGAGCGCGTTCGCCCACAAGGCGGGCATGCACGTGGACGGGGTCAACAAGAACCCGCGGTCCTTCGAGCACATCGAGCCCACGGCCGTGGGCAACCAGCGGCGGGTGCTCATCTCCGAGCTGTCCGGGACCAGCAACGTGTTCCTGAAGGCGGTCGAGATGGGCCTCCAGGTGGAGAAGAAGTCGCCCGAGGTGAAGGAGATTCTCAAGGAGCTCGAGAAGCTCGAGCGCCAGGGCTACGAATTCGAGGCGGCCGAGGCCTCGTTCCGGATGCTCATCCAGAAGGTGCTCAAGGCCCACCGCCCCTTTTTCGACCTGCTCGGCTACCGGGTGATCGTGGAGAAGCGCGGGCCCCAGGAGCCCATCGTCTCCGAGGCCACCATCAAGGTCGCCGTCCAGGGCCAGGCGTACCACACCGTGGGCGAGGGCGACGGTCCGGTGGACGCGCTCAACGCCGCCCTGCGGGCCGCCCTGACCCGCCCCTATCCCGCCATTGCCGAGGTGAAGCTCACCGACTACCGTGTGCGGATCCTGGATCCGGAGGAGGCCACGGCCGCCCAGACCCGGGTGCTCATCGAGAGCACCGACGGGCACGAGACCTGGGGCACGGTGGGGGTGTCCGGCAACCTGATCGAGGCCTCGTGGGAGGCCCTGGTCGATTCGGTGGAGTACAAGCTGTTCCTGGACGAGCGGCGCAAGGGGAAGCACGCCCATGGCTGAGCTGAGCAAGACCTACGACCCCAAGCCGGTGGAGAGCCGGTGGTACGCCACCTGGCGGGAGCGCGGCGATTTCCGGGCCCGACCGGAGTCCGGCCGGCCGCCCTATACCATCGTCATCCCGCCCCCCAACGTCACCGGCATCCTCCACATGGGGCATGCCCTCAACAACACCATCCAGGACGTGCTCGTCCGGTGGAAGCGCATGCAGGGGTTCGACGCGGTGTGGATCCCCGGCACCGACCACGCCTCCATCGCCACCGAGCAGAAGGTGGTGGCCGCCCTGGAGCAGCAGGGGGTGGCCAAGCGCTCCCTCTCCCGCGAGACCTTCCTCGGGCACGCCTGGGCCTGGAAGGAGAAGTACGGGGGCATCATCATCGGCCAGCTCGAGCGCATGGGCTGCTCGTGCGACTGGGAGCGCGAGCGGTTCACCATGGACCCCGGCTATTCCCGGGCCGTGCTCGAGGCCTTCGTGCGCCTCTACCACAAGGGCCTCATCCACCGCGGCCACCGCCTGGTCAACTGGTGCCCGGTCTCGCGCTCGGCCATCAGCGACGAGGAGGTCGTCCACCGCGAGGTCCGGGGCAAGCTCTGGCACTTCCGCTATCCGCGCACCGACGGCATGGGCTCCGTGGTGGTGGCCACCACCCGGCCCGAGACCATGCTGGGCGACACCGCAGTCGCGGTGAACCCCAAGGATTCCCGCTACCAGGATCTTATCGGCAAGACGGTGAAGCTGCCCCTGGCCGGCCGCGAGATCCCGGTCATCGCCGACGAGTTCGTCGATCCCGCGTTCGGCACCGGCTGCGTCAAGGTCACCCCCGCCCACGATCCCAACGACTTCGCCATGGGCGAGCGCCACGGCCTCGTGTTCATCAACATCATGAACGACGACGCCTCGCTCAACGACCGGGTGCCCGAGGCCTACCGCGGGCTCTCCCGCGAGGCGGCCCGGAAGCGGGTCGTGGCCGATCTCGAGGCCCTGGGCCTGATGGAGAGGATCGAGGACTACATCAACCAGGTCGGCTACTCGCAGCGCGGCGACGTGCCCATCGAGTTCTACATGTCCGAGCAGTGGTTCATGCGCATGGACGAGCTGGCCCGGCCCGCCCGCGAGGCCGTGCTCGACGGCCGCATCCGCATCCATCCCGCGCACTGGGTCAAGACCTACCTGCACTGGCTCGACAACATCCAGGAGTGGTGCATCAGCCGCCAGCTCTGGTGGGGCCATCGCATCCCCGTCTGGTACCGCAAGGGGGCCGACCGCAGCGATCCTGAGGCCCGCCATGTCTCCGTCGAGGGCCCGCCCGACCCCGAGCACTGGGAACAGGACGAGGATGTGCTCGACACCTGGGCCAGCTCCTGGCTCTGGCCCTTCGCCGTCCACACTTGGCCCGAGGATTCGGAGGCGCTGCGCCGCTACTACCCGACCGATGTCCTCGCCACCGGTCCGGACATCCTTTTCTTCTGGGTGGCCCGCATGGTCATGGCCGGCCTCGAGTTCATGGGCGACATCCCCTTCACCGATGTCTGCCTCCACGGCATCGTGCGCGACGACGACGGCCGCAAGATGAGCAAGAGCCTGGGCAACTCCCTCGACCCCCTCGAGATCATCGAGACCTACAGCGCCGACGCCCTGCGGTTCAGCCTGATGATGCTCACCGCGCCGGGCCAGGACGTGCAGGTCGCCCCCCAGAAGTTCGAGCTGGGCCGCAACTTCGCCACCAAGATCTGGAACGCGGCCCGGTTCATCCAGATGCAGAACGAGGGCCTGGCCGAGGCCGGCGACGCCTGGCGCGCGCCCGACTGGACCGCCGCCGATCTCTCCCGCGAGGACCGGTGGCTGCTGGGCCGGCTCCAGACCGCCGCCGCCGCCGCCACCCGGGGGCTGGAGGAGTTCCGGTTCGACGCCGCCGCCTCGGCCATCTACGAGTTCGTGTGGCGGCACTACTGCGACTGGTACGTCGAGGCGGCCAAGACCGCGCTCAACGCGGGCGACCCCGTCCGCCGGACCACCACCCTCAAGGTGCTCCACTACGGCCTGGCCTCCGCCCTCCGGCTGCTCCATCCCTTCATGCCCTTCCTCACCGAGGAGCTGTGGCACGGCATGGGCTATGCGGCCTGGACCGACACCATCCAGTTCGCCCCCTGGCCCGATCCCGCCGCCGAGGCCACCGCCGGGGGCTGGACCCGGGACGAGGCGGTCGAGACCGCCGTCGAGGCCCGGCACGAGCTGGTCCGGCTCGCCCGCAACCTCAAGGCCGAATACGGCATCCCCACCGCCCGCAGGGCCCGCTTCGTAGTGAAGCCCCACGATCCGGCGGCCGAGGCCGCCTACCGCGAGGACGCGGACGTCATCGCCTCGCTGCTTCGGGCCGAGAACCTCGACGTCGATCCCGACCATGTTCCCGCCGGGGCCACGCCGTCCGCGCTGGGCCCCGACGCCACCGTCTATATGCCGCTGGCCGGGGTGATCGACGTCGAGGCCGAGCGGACCCGGCAGCGGGCCAAGCTTGAGGAGCTCGACGCCAACCTCAAGCGGGCCAACCACAAGCTGCTCGACCGCACCTTCCTCGACAAGGCCCCGGAGAAGGTGGTGGCCCAGTTCCAGGCCCGCCGCGACGAGCTCGCCGACCAGCGGGCCAAGCTCGCCAGGCTCGTGGCCGCGCTGGAGGGGTAGGCCCCCCACGGAGCCCGTAGCCGAACTCCTTGGAATTGGCAGCAATGTCCACTTTCGCTGGACATTCTGCGCAGTTTATTGCACGTTGCCGCCATGATCACCGCCATGGACATCCGCGAACGGGCTCCAGGGGACGTGCTGGACTATCAGCAACTGGTGTCGTATCTGCGGGACTACGCCAAGCCGAGGGACCGGATCGGGCTGCTGATGGATCAGGGGGACCTGATCCGGGTGCGGAAGGGGCTCTATGTTCTGGGCGACCGGTATCGGCGGCGTCCGCTCCACAAGGGGCACCTGGCCAATCTCATCTACGGGCCCTCCTACGTGAGCCTGGACTACGCGCTGAGCCACTACGGACTGATCCCGGAACGGGTGGAGGAGGTGACGTCGGTCACCCTGGGCCGGCGCCGCAGGTTCGAGACGCCCCTTGGCGTGTTCTCCTATCGACCGCTCCCCCTAGCCCGTTACGCGCCCGGCGTGACCCTCCTCGGCGAGGGCGACGTCCATTACCTGATCGCCACGGCCGAGAAGGCTCTGGTGGACAAGGTCTGGGCGGACAAGCGGTTGGGGCCCGCCAGCCTGAAGGAGGTCGAGGCCTATCTAGAGGAGGATCTTCGGCTGGACGAGGACCGGGTGGCCGACCTGGATCTGGAGCGGCTGGACGCCATTCGCGAGGCTTTCGCCTCGCGCAAGATCGACCTGCTGACGCGGACCCTGGCCCGGCTAAAGGGGCACGCGGGATGAATTCGGCGATCCGGCAGATGCTCCAGCGCTATCCTCGCCGCACCCGTGACGACGAGGTCGGCGCGCTGCGCGAGATCCTTCAGCAGATCGCCCTCCTGGGCCTTTGGCGAAGCAAGTTCTTCGAGCACGCGGCCTTCTATGGTGGCACCGCCCTGCGGTTGCTCCACGGCCTGGACCGGTATTCGGAGGATCTCGACTTCTCGCTGCTCCGCCCCGCCGAGAGCTTCTCCCTGCATGGGTACGGAGAGGCCCTGGTCCGGGAGCTGGCCGGGTTCGGGTTCGACGTGTCGTTCGGACCGGTCCGACGCAATCCGCGTTCGGCCATCGAGTCGGCCTTTCTCAAGGCCAACACGCTGCGGCAGATGATCGTGATCCGAAGCGGTTCGGATTCGGCGGGATCCTTCCATCCCGACGAGACCTTGAAGATCCGACTCGAAGTGGATACCGATCCTCCGGGGGGCTTCGAGACCGAAAGCCGGGCGGTGCTCCTCCCGGTGCCGTTCTCGGTGCGGGCCTACAGCCTGCCCGATCTCTTCGCCGGCAAGGTGCACGCCCTGTTGTGCCGGAAGTGGAAGTCACGGGTGAAGGGGCGCGACTGGTACGACCTGGCCTGGTACGCAGGACATCACCCGACCCTGCGGCTCAGCCATCTCGAGTCACGGATGCGGAGTTCCGGCGACTGGACCGGGACGGATCCGCTCACCCGGGCTGAACTGCTTGCCCTGATTCGGGCCACCATCGGCCGGGTGAACCTGGACCAGGCCCGCGA
>PXDE01000204.1 GCA_003566475.1 PVC group bacterium
GGGTCCGGTCCCCATGACCCCTCCTCTCCCCGCCATGAAACCGTCCCCCTCCCATTCCAAGACCCTCGTGGTTGCTGCGACCTCCACCGCGCTGGTGGCGTTCGCCGCCAATTCCCTGCTCTGCCGTCAGGCGCTTGGCCTGGGCGGCATGGACCCGGCCGGGTTCAGTTGCATCCGGCTGGTGTCCGGCGGCGCCATGCTGACGCTGCTCGCCCGGGCCCGCACCCGGAAGCTCCGGCCCGGCGGCGAATGGGTCTCGGCCTTCCTGCTCTGCCTCTACGCCTTCTGCTTCGCCTTCGCGTACCTCGACATGAAGGCCGGCACCGGCATGCTCATCATGTTCGGCATCTCCCAGGCCGTCTTCCTGCTTGGCACCCGCAAGCCTGGTTTCCGCCTGCCTGTCCATGTCGGGATCAGTTGGACCGCCGCCATCGTCGGTCTGATCTGGCTCCTCGCACCGGGCGCCGAATGCCCGCCGACCCGGGGTCTGGTCCGAATCGCCGGTGCGGGCCTCGCCTGGGGCCTGTATTGCGTGCGGGGCCGGGCCGCCACCGATCCGGTGGCCACCACGGTGGGAAACTTCCTGCGGGCCATGCCGCTGGCCGGGGTCGCCTGTCTCGCCGTCGGGGTCTCTCGTGACGCGCTCACCCCTTCCGGCGTCGCGTTCGCCGTCACCTCCGGGGCCGGGACCACGGCCATCGGCTACATCCTCTGGTACTGGGTCATCCAGCGGATGGCGCCCGGCCGGGTGGGGCTGGTCCAGTTTCTGGTCCCCCTGATCTCCTCCGCCGGCGGCATTCTGTTCCAGGGCGAGCCTCTGACCTCGCGCCTGCTCGTCTCGGCCGCGCTCATCCTGTTCGGGTTCGGCCTGACCTTCGTGAGGTGGCCACGTCCCCGACGAGCGTCCATTCCCGCCGGGTCACGGCGCAGTTCGACCGGTTCCTCCGGGAACTCGAGGCGGCGGTCGGGCAGACCGACTCTTCGCCCTGAGGCGGTTGACGTTCCGACGATGTCGGGGGAGGGTGGGCGGGTGTGCCGAGCCCGAAAGCAAACTGATCGTCTGAGGAGATTCAGGATGGGTGTGTACTGGAGCCGTGACATGCGCAGGCTGGGCTTGGGCGCCCTGGCCGTGCTGCTGGGGGCGTGGATGGTCGGATGCGGGGACTCTCCTGCCCCGCCTATGGACCTTCCCGCCCCGGTGCCTGAGCCCGAAGAGGTCCCGGATGTCCCGGACGCGTACCTGGCGCCTGCGGATGAGCCCGAGAATCGGCCGGATCCCGAGGAGCCTGAGGAAGCGCCATCGGTGTCGGCTGCCGAGGTGGAGGCCCGGTACGACCGGGCCGTGGCCCTCATGGAGGCGGGGGAGTTCTTCGAGGCATGGCAGGCCGCCCGGGATCTCCGCCTCGAGGTGCCGGAGGATCCCCGGCTCCCGGAACTGGTCAGCGTGACCGCCCGGCTTCGCCGGGAAGGCGCCCGGCTGGACCTGGTGGTCCGGAACCTGGCCGACGAGAACCCCCTGGTGGTCGAGACGGCTCGACGACGGATCGAGGATGCG
Source organism: PVC group bacterium (assembly GCA_003566475.1). GTDB lineage: Bacteria > Verrucomicrobiota > Kiritimatiellia > SS1-B-03-39 > PXDE01 > PXDE01. The sequence goes on from PXDE01000204.1 coordinate 1,556, forward strand.
GGAGATGCCGGACGCTTCCTGCTGAGGAAGGCGGTACGCGAAGGTGACCGCGCACTGGCGGCCGAAGCGGCCCGGATTCTGGTCGGTCTGGGAGACCACGAGGCGTCCTCGTTTCTGGCCGGACGGCTGACGGAGGACGAAGACCCGGACCTCGGCCGGACCATTACGGACCTCCTCTTGGAATGGATCCGGGATGGTCATGCTCCAACTCTGCGGGCCAGTCTGCCCCTGTGGGAACGGGATCCGATCCGTTTCGCCGTTCTCCTGCCCGCGTTCGCCGAGACCCTGCACGGACCGTATGAAGGCGATGAGGGCGCATTCCGTCAGGCGGCCGGTCGGGAGGACGTGGCCGAACAACTGGTACAGGCCGTGCGTGCGGCCTCGGCGCATGCGGACGCGGGAGTTCATGCCATCCGGGCGGCGGGCATCTGGGCCGACCCCGCCCTCCTGCGGGAGGTGTTTCTCGCCGCGGCGGAGGAGGGCGCCGAGTTCGTGGGACTGCCCCCGCACTGGCGCCATCAGGACATCGGCGCCGACGATCCTCCGGGCCGTACCGAGTACCGCGACGGGAAGCTCTCCATCACCGGAAACGGGGCCAACGAGCTTTGGGGAGACTCGGAGGACGTGCACTTCGCCTACCGCAGGCTGCTGGGGGACGGCGAGCTGGTGGCCCGGATCCTCTCCGTGCAGGACACGCACGAGTATGCCAAGGCGGGGCTGATGATCCGGGCCAACCTGGCCCCTGATTCTCCCCATGCCATCCTGGTGGCCAACCCGCGGAACCGGGCTTCCTTCCAGTTCCGGGAACAGGCCGGCCGGGACATGAACAACAGCGGCTGGTCGGGCCTGGTCCAGCCCGGATGGCTGCGGCTGGTCCGCGAAGGGGACCGGTTCTCGGGGCACATCTCCCCGGATGGCGAGACCTGGGAGGAGATCGGCAGCCGGGAGATCGAGATGGAGGAGGATGTGCTGATCGGCTTCGTGGTCAATTCCAGGAACAGCCGCGAGCCGTGCACGGCCGTGTTCGAAGTGGACCTGGACGCGTTGATTGAAGGGCTGGCGCCGTAGGGAACGATTCAGCCCGCAGACAGGGCGCAACCACGAATGGACACGAATGCACACGAATGGGGGGATGTGCCGGGGCTCGGTTTGGCGTTCACCAAACGGTGAACCGGGAACGCCCTGCCCGCACGCAGGGCGCTTCCGGCCTGCACCGATTGGCGTCCATTCGTGTTCATTCGTGGTTCCGCCGCATGGTTTCGGCTAAGGCGCGCCTCACAGCGGCCGGTGCTGGGCCTCGCCGGTGGGGCGGGGGAACTCCTCGGAGGTGGGGCCGTGCTTCCGGATGCGGATGAGGAGGCTGTCCGGATTGCCGGAGGCCGGGCGCTCGCGTCCGACCACCCGCCCCTGGAGCAGGTGCAGGGCGCGGCGCGACGCCTCCAGTTCCAGCTCCCCTTTGGCCCCTTTCATGGCCAGGAGTTCCCCGCCCGTCCGCAGGAAGGGGAGGGCGAGTTCGATGAGCGACGGCAGGGGCGCGAGAGCCCGGGCCAGCACCTGGTCGTACCGACCCCGGTGATCCGGCGAACGCGCGGCCGGCTCGGCCCGGCTGGTCACCACCTGGACCTGGGGCAGTCCGAGCCCGACCACCGTCTCCTCCAGGAACCGCGCCTTCTTCCCCGTGGCCTCCATCAGCACCAGCGGCAGGTCGGGCCGCACGATGGCCACGGGAATGCCCGGGAGTCCCGCACCGCTGCCCAGATCGAGCACCGGCCCCTGACCCGACACCCAGGGCAGTATGGCCAGGCTGTCCTGGATATGGCGCCACCAGGCCTGCTCGGGATCCCGCACCGAGGTGAGGTTCATATGCCGGTTCACCTCAAGCATCCGCTCCAGGTACTGGCCGATCTTCTCCAGCGCGTGGTCCCGGACCGGAACCCCGATGCGGTCCACGGCCTCGCGGAAGCCGTCCGGTGGGTTCAGGGACATGGGCGGGGTCTCAATCCCTATGCAACCGCTCGCCATTCGACTGGATGACCTCAGCGTACCAGTGGGCGGAGTCCTTGAGGATGCGCTCCTGGGTGTTGTAGTCGACATAGACCAGCCCGAACCGCTCCTTGTAGCCCTCGGCCCATTCGAAGTTGTCCAGAATGGACCACTGGAAGTAGCCCCGGATGTCCACCCCGTCGTCCGCCGCCCGCTCGAGCTGCAGCAGATAGCGCCGCAGGAAATCGATCCGCATGGGGTCATGGACCTTCCCGTCCAGCGCCACCCAATCCATCGAGGACAGGCCGTTCTCGGTGATCACCACCGGATTCCCGTAGCGCTCCTGGAAGAGTTTGGGCCCCCAATACAGGCATTCCGGGGTCACATTCCACCGGAACGCGGTGAGGTCGGGCCCGATCCCGTGACTGGCCGGGACGGCCTCCCCGCCCGGTCCCACTTTCATGGGCTGGCCCGAGTACACATTGACGCCGAAGAAGTCCACCGGCTGGTGGATGGTCTTCATCTCCTCGTCGGTGAATGCGGGCGCCGCGTCGCCGAACGTCTCCAGCCCCTGCTCGGGATACCCGCCCAGAAACACCGGATCCATCCACCAGGTGTTGTTCCAGCAACTGTTCGCGGTGACCCTGAACATGGATCGGCGGCAGGCGTCGGCGCAAGCCGGGGTGTCCTCGGCCGGGTAGTGGACCATCCCCACCGGCGCATAGCCGATCTGAGAGTCCGGCACATGCTGGCGGATGGCCTGCACGGCGCGTCCATGGGCGAGCAGGGCGTGGTGGCCCGCCCGCAGAACCTCGCGGAACCCCAGCTTGTCGCCGGGGGCGTGGCGGCCCTCCTTGTGGCCCAGGCCGATGAAGCACTGGGGCTCGTTGAGGGTCATCCAGTGCTTCACCCGGTCGCCCAGCGCCGCCGCCACCACATGGGTGTAGTCCTCGAACCACTTCGGGCTGTCGGGGTTCAGCCAGCCACCGCGGCCGTAGAGGTCGTAGGGAAAGTCCCAGTGGAAAAGGGTGACCCAGGGCTGGACGCCGGCCTCGAGCAGGGCGTCGATCAGGCGCTGGTAGAAATCCAGCCCCTTGGCGTTGACCGCCCCAGTCCCGGCCGGCATCACCCGGGGCCACGAGATGGAGAGCCGGTAGGCGTGGAGACCGATCTGTTTCATGATGCCCACGTCCTCGGCGTAGCGGTGGACGTGGTCGCAGGCGGTGAACCCATCGTCCTTCTGCCAGATGGCCCCCTCCTTGCGGCACATCATGTCCCAGACCGAAAGCCCCTTGCCGTCCTCGAAGGCCGCGCCCTCGATCTGATACGAGGCGGCGGCCGCCCCCCACACGAAATCCTTCCGGAACCCCATGACCGCGAACTCCTGGTTGAGATGGATGCAGGGTGTACCCTATCCGAGAGGCCCCGCCGGGTGAAGCGCCGACCGCCGCCGGGCTTGCCCGCCCGCGCCCCAGTCTGCCACCATGCTCCCCGCACGCCCCGGTAGCTCAGTTGGACAGAGCAGCGGACTTCTAATCCGCAGGTCGCTGGTTCGAATCCAGCCCGGGGCGCCATCAGCTTTGGCCCCACGCGGATGCTCGACGAGAGGTTTGGCGTGGACTGCATCCACGACCTGGACCGCAAGTCCGACTCCGCGCTGCTGGACGATCTCGACGACCATGGTCCCCATTTTCATGGCCTGCCTAGGTTGCCGTGACCCGTATGTTCCGCGGATGACCACCGATTGACACGGACGGGGCGGACCAGAGCGGGCAGGGCCATGCTCTGACGTGGCCGTCCACGGCAGAATGGCATGCCTCGGTCCGGGACCGGGCGGGGGCCTGCTAGGGCCGGTCGGTCGGATCGGCCGGCCGGGTCACACGACCGGCCAACGCAAACAGCCGGAATGTGTGATCGCGCCAATCCGGCGGGAAGGCGAATTCGACGGTCCTGCCGCTGCCGGTGCTGACGTAGCGGGCCTGGATCCATTCCCGCAGGAAGGCCTCCACCTCGCGGGCGGCTTGCTCGGGCAGCGTCCCGGAGTCCAGCGTCCGCTCCAGAAGGATCCGCGCCTCGACTTCCTGGATGCCCTCGCGCAGCATTTCGTACCGCACCGTCGCCACGGCACCTCGGGGCCCCGGTGCGGTGATCGAACGCGGGTTGTGCCGAAACAGCCGGAACCAGCCGTTTCGCCATCGCATGATCGTATCGGTCGGTCGCCCATCCGCCGGGTGCGGGGCCCTCCATCCATCCAGCCCGACGCGCGTGAACCCGGAATACCGGTCGGACACCGTCAGGTCGGGCATACAGCGGAAGCGGGTCGGCGAACTGTCCTGACGGATGTGCGCCCGAAAGCTGGAGGCCCACAGGACCTGGATGTCCTCCCGCCAGCCTCCCCGCAACCGGTCGCCCAGCCGATCGCGGTAGACCACCGGGTCCGGCCCCTCGGCATAGCCGATGTCCATGCTTTCACCGATGACCAGTCGGTCGACATGGTGGACGGGATCCCCGCGCCAGTGGGAGAAGACCACCCATTGCAGAGGCGGCTCGAAGCCATTGAAGAACCCGATTTCGGACGGACCCGGCCGACGGTCCGCCCCGGCCCCGAGCATCAGGGCGTCCGGGTTCCAGTCAAGCTGCCGCATCCGATGTCGCATCCCCTCGATCACCTGTCGCCAGGTATCATCGGCCTTGCCAAGGCCGTACATGGGGATCACGCCGTCGGACAGCCGGCCCCGGTCGTCCACGAACGTGACCCGGGCCTGTTCGGTGTCCTGATCGCGGGGGTTCTGGGCGGGTTCCCAGAGGTACAGATTCAAGACTCTCGGCGGACCCACATGCTTGTGGTAGAGGGCAAGGAAGCGGTCGACGAACCGGAAATCTGGCACGATCCGGTCGCCCTCGCGACGGAAGACGAGCATGGCGTGATCATTGCCGAAATGGAGCCGGCGGATGGCCGCCACGTGGGCGACATTGTTCCCCAGCTCGCCCAGCAATTTCAGCGATGGCTCCATCCGCTCGAAATGCGGCTCCGGCCAGAGGTCGACCTCGTAGGTCCAGGCGACGGCTTCCGGGGACTGGATAAGGTACGCGTGGCTGACCCAGTCGCGGGGATCGGGAAGGCGGTAGTCGGCCACACGCAGGCGCACCGGCACGTCCAGGCCGTCCATTTCGAGGGTTCCACGGTACTCCCCGGCCCGGGTCTCGGGCGCAACGTGAACGGTAATCCATATGGCCGTCATCTCCGACGGTCCCGGACGTGAGACTTGCGGTCGGGGCAAGAGGGCATCGTAGGAGGGATGGCTCCAGCCGTGTTCCTCCACCCGGTCGGTGGCGAAGCGGACCTGGATCTGCGAGGTCGGAACCGTCGACCCGTCCGGACCGCGGAGCGGGCTCACGCGGATGCGGCGCAGATCCGCGTTTCGAACCACCACCGGGCCCGAGGCGCGGCCGTTTCGAGGTGCCACCAGGTGGACGGGATCAGGATCGCGATGGAATACGCCCTCGCTGTCCGGGGCGATGCCTTCCAGAGGGTCCGGGGTCCACGCGGACGGCCCGTCGGCGGCAGATGACGAGGCCAGCGCCGAAAGGGAGGCGGCCAGTATGGCGCACAGGAGGCCGAAGCGGCGTGCACGGCGGGCATGTGGCTGGACTCCCAACATGGTCGTGCTTTCCGGTCGTGGGTGCATGAGGCGTGCGGGCGGTTGGGGAAATGCGGGTTGGGGTCACTCTCGCCGTTCGGTGGAGTCGATCTGGATGTGGTATCACGGACCGGGGGATCGGCAAGTGTTTTCTCGGATCGACAGGCGGCGTGCCGGACCGTTCGCAGGCCAGGATGGCACCCCAACCGGCCGTTGTCGGGGCCCTCATGGCCGATCGGCGCAGAACGTCTCCGCCAGGCCAGCATTCTCCGACGGTTCGGTCCGTCGCTGGGGGGCATTGTGGCAGGATCTCGGAAGGCCCCAGCCGCCAACTCCGCTTCGGGACTGACAATCGCGGCTTCCTCCCTTGGCCGAAATCCGCCATAGGATAGGGGCCGACTCACGCCACGCCCAACCAGCCATGTCCAACCGGATCATTATCCATCCCGACCGCCTGACCGCCAATCTGAAGGCGGTGCAGAACGCCTTGCCGGAAGGCACGGCGGTCATCCATGTGGTCAAGGCCAATGCCTATGGCCATGGTCTGGAGACCGCCGTGATGGCGGCAGGGGACGCGGGGGTTTCGCGGTTCGCGGTGGCGTATGTGCACGAGGCGGAGCGGGTCCGGAAGGCGGCACCGGACGGGTGGATCCTAATCATGGGCGTGGTCCGAGGCCATGAGGTGGACGCGTGCTTCCGGCTGGGGGCCGTCCCGGTGGTGGTCGACGAGGAGCACGGGCAGGAGCTGGCCGCCGCCGTCCCTGCGGGGGCCTGTCTCGACGTGCATCTGAAGATCGACACCGGCATGAACCGCCTGGGCTGGGCGGAGCCGGACCCGGTTCCCGCCATCCGACGCCTGGCCGCCGACGGGCGCCTTCGGATCACCGGGGTGATGTCGCATCTTGCCTCGTCCGGGCCCGGCGGGCTCGCGGAGACGCAAGCCGAACGGTTTCGGGGCATTCTGGATGCTCTGGAGCCCGACGAGGGGCGGCTTATCCATTTCTCCAACAGCCAGGGCTTGCAGTTCGGCTGGGGTCAGGCCTTTCCCGGAGTCCGGGTGGGCCTGCTGCCCTACGGCTACCCGACTCCCGGCCCGGAGGTGCCGGTGGCCGTCCGGCCCGTCATGGAGTGGCGGGCAGAGGTGTTCCAGGTGAAAGACGGCCCGGCCGGGTCGCCGGTGGGATATGACAGCACCTTCTACACCGCCCGGCCCACCCGGATCGCCACCCTGAGCGCGGGCTACGCGGACGGATACCTGCGGGCGCTGAGCAACTGCGGAGTGGTGGTGCTGCGGGGGCGACGCTGCCCGGTGATCGGGCGGGTGAGCATGAACTGGATCACGGTGGACGCGGGCGCCAGCTCTCCGGTCCGCCGGGGCGACGAGGCGCTGCTCATCGGCGAGGAGGACGGCGCGTCCGTGGACGCCGCCGAACTCGCCAACCTCGCGGAAACCATCCCCTACGAGATCCTAACCCGAGCCGGCGGGGCGTCCCCGTAATTGTTCTGAATGCACCAGATGATCGATGAGTAATTAGGGGTCAGACCTTAATGCTTGACGTAAAGGTTTGACCCCTACCCTGACCCCTACCCGCCACCTGGGGCGGTTGACGGGTTGGGAAGGGATTGGAATGATCCGGGCATTCCGGAGGTGCCTATGTTCGAGAAGCTTGCGGAGAAGGTCAGAGTGGCGGTGGCCAATGCGGCCCCGCAGCCGTTCGATCCTGAGGTGTTTCAGGATCCCGTGGCCACAGCCACCAAGTGGACGCCCGCGTCCACCAGCGGAACCAATATGCGGTCGCACCGTCTGGTGGAGGACTCGGCCGACCGGCTGGTGTACCGGCCCGCAGCGAGCGTCAAGGTCTTCTGCGGAATCTTCTTCTTCCTCGGACTCGCCTGCTCGTTGGCGTTCGCCCTCGGCGTGGCTCAGGATTCCGAAGGGAAGGGGTTCCCGGAGGTTCTGCTGCCCATCGGGTTTGGCGGGCTGTTCATGGCCGTGGGGGCGGGGATGTACTGGGGCTTCTCCAGCCCCCGGGTGTTCGATCGGCGCAGGGGCCTGTACTGGAAGGGCCGCAAATCGCTCGACGAGGTGATGAACCTCGCCGAGATCAAGGGGCTCACCGATCTCCGGCAGGTTCATGCCCTCCAGGTTCTACGCAGGTGGGTGCGGGGCAACAAGAGCTCCTACTGGACCTACGAGCTGAACCTCGTGCTCAAGGACGCCAGCCGCACCCATGTCCTTGTCAGCGGACACGGCCCCTCGCTGCGCGAGGAGGCCGAGCGCCTTGGACAGTTTCTCAGCGTCCCGGTGTGGGTCGCGGACCGCTCGGCTTGACCTCGGGGCGGGTCTGTCCCAAGGTTCGGGCCGCGTTTGCCGAGGAGCCGACCCATGACCGCACGCACGGCCCGGATCGTCCGGGACACCAAGGAAACCCGCATCCGTCTGGATCTGAATCTGGACGGATCCGGCACGTATCGCAACCAGACCGGGATCCCATTTCTGGACCACATGCTGGACCTGCTGGCCAAGCATGCGCTCTTTGATCTGACCCTCGAGGCCTCGGGGGATCTGGAGGTGGACTACCACCACACGGTGGAGGATGTGGGCATCGTCCTCGGCCAGGCCCTGCATCAGGCGCTGGGCGACCGGGCGGGGATCAACCGCTACGGCTGGGCGCTGCTGCCCATGGACGAGTCGCTGGCCCGGGTGGCCCTGGATCTGGGCGGCCGCCCCTACCTCGTGTACCAGATCGCCAACCGGAAGAAGAAGATCCGCGATTTCGACCTTGGTCTGCTCGAGGAGTTCTGGCGGGCCTTTGCCACCGAGGGGCGCATGAACCTGCACATCGCCCACCTCTACGGGCAGGAGCCCCACCACGCCCACGAATCGGTGTTCAAGGGCGTGGCCAAGGCCCTGCTCCAGGCCTGCGCCCGCAATCCCCGGGTCAGAGGCGTGCCCTCCAGCAAAGGCCGCATCGAGACCTGAACCCAATCAACCATGATCGGCATCATCGACTATGGCATGGGAAACCTGGGCAGCGTGACCAACGCCTGCCGGTTTCTCGATCTATCCGCCCGGGTGGTCACCCGGCCGGAAGAGGCCGAAGCCTGCCCGGCGCTGATCCTTCCTGGCGTAGGCGGATTCGGGGACTGCATGCGACACCTGCGCGAGCATGGCTTCGCCGAGCTGGTGAGGGACTGGATCGCGGAGGACCGTCCGCTGCTGGGGATCTGCCTGGGCTTGCAGGTGCTGTTCGCGTCGAGCGAGGAGTCGCCGGAGGAACCGGGGCTGAGCATCCTCCCGGGAACGGTAAGGCGCTTCGCGGCCGACACCGGCCACAAGGTGCCTCAGATCGGGTGGAATCAGATCGAGGTCGCCTCGGCCGGGCACGACCTGTTTGCGGGGATTCCCGACCGCTCGTTCTTCTACTTCGTCCACAGCTACTATGTGGATTGCGCGGCGCCGGACGTGGTGGCGGGCCGGACGGACTACGGCCACCCCTACACCTCGGCGGTGGTTCGGGGCAACCTGGCCGCCGTGCAGTTCCATCCGGAGAAGAGTCAGGAGCTGGGCCTGCGTCTGCTCCGCAATTTCGCCCAGCGGGCCGAGAGGGTGGGGAGTTGATTCAAGAAACGCCGTTTACCATCTACCCCGCGATCGACCTCAAGGATGGCCGATGCGTCCGTCTCCGGCAGGGACGGGCCGAGGACGCCACCGTGTACGGCGATGACCCCGTGGCCATGGCCCGTCACTGGCAGGCCGAAGGCGCGACCTTTCTCCATCTGGTGGACCTCGACGGAGCGTTCCGGGGGAGGCCGGCGCACACCGAGGTGATCCGGCAGGTGGTGGCCGCGCTGGACATCCCCGTCCAGGCGGGCGGGGGCATCCGCACGGACGAGGATCTGGAGGCCCTCATCGATACCGGGGCGCGGCGGGCCATCCTGGGCACGCGGGCGTTCCGGGAGCCCGACCAGCTTTCCCGTCTGGTGGATCGGTTCGGGGACCGGGTGGCGGTGGGAATCGATGCCCGCGAGGGGCGGGTGCAGATCACCGGGTGGACGGAGACCACCTCGGTCGCCGCCGAGGATCTGGCCCGGACCGCCGATGCGGCTGGGGTGGCCACCATCATCTATACGGACACCGCCCGCGACGGCATGCTGGGTGGTCCCAACGTGGACACGGTGTTCGCCGTGGCCCGGGCCGCCCCCCACGCCGGGGTGATCGCCTCCGGCGGCGTCTCGACGCCGGAGGACATCCGTCGGCTGACCGCCCCGGGATCTCCGCCCCTGGACGGGGCCATCGTGGGCAAGGCCCTGTATGAGAAGACGGTGACGCTGGAGCAGATGCGGGAGACGGTGGCCGGTGGTCAGTGATCCGTGGTCCGTTCCCGCCGCTGGACCGCTGGATTCAGCCGGATAGGGGGTGAGACACGGGGCGCGGGGAACATCAAACATCGAACGTCCAACACCGAACATCGAACCCGGTCGTGCGTTCCAGTCGCCATTTGCTATCGATTCTCGCGGCTCGGATGGGGGGCGCGGGGAGCCTCGGAACCGCGGAATGCCGAACGTCGAACGGGGCAGCCAGTACCCATGTGCGGCGCCGGGCTGGAGGAAGGCTCGACCATGGCTTCTCTTCCGCCCAGGCAGGCTCGTTCCATGCGCGGTCCGTCCCGCAGGGCGGGAACAGCGGACTAC
>PXDE01000398.1 GCA_003566475.1 PVC group bacterium
GGATGCGCTCGGCCGTGGCCGCTTCGCGGGTCACCCGATAGTAGTTGCTCTCGGCCCACTCCTTGGTGGGATCGAGCTGCCGGTAGAGGACGCGGACGGCCCGACGGCGGTCGGCGATTTCCTCGAGCCTGACGGCATCCATATCGGCCGCGAACCCAAAGGCGGGCATCTCAGCGGGGGCCGGCGCTGCCGCCGGGCGTGCCATTTCGCGGCGCAGAGCGACACCCCCGACGGTCGTGACTTCTGCCATCCTCGCCGGCTCACCCGCCGGGCCGAAGGGGTCGAACGGATCCGCAAGCGCCATGTCCTCGGCCGCCTCCCGGAACCCCAGCGCGGTCTCGGTGTCGAGTCCCCGGCCGCCCAGGGCGCGGTCGAACAGGAAGTTGAACCGGTCCGGGTCCGGGGGCGTCAGGTCCACCAGATCCTGGAGGTGACGGGCCACCGCCTCGGCGGGCACCACGCCCGCCCGGGCCAGCAGCACCTTCTCGGCCGCGTTGAGCCGGGCAAACCGCCAGGGCTCGGCATAGGCGGACAGGTCGCGGCCCAGAAGGTACAGATCCACCACCGTGGGCTCCTTCTTGGCCTCGAGGTGAGGCCGCACCACGCGGTCGAAGAACTCGCGGTCGCGGGCATGCAGGAACAGGTGAAGCTCGTGGCTGGCGTACTTGGTGTAGAGGTCGAGCCGCTGCGCCTCCGGCAGGTCCGGCCAGCGGGTGAGGAACCGGAACTCGGCCAGGGTGGCGTCCTCCGACACCGCCTCCATCAGCCGGAAAGCCTGGGCCAGGCTGTCCACCACCTCGACCTCGCCGGTGGTCATGTCGGCGATCTCCAGCCCCTGGCCGGCCCGCAGGACGTCGATCCGGCGCTGCTCGGTCCAGGCCTGCTCGGGGTCGAGCCGGTCGCGCTGCCGCAGCTCGCGCGCGGCCGGAAGCACGGCGTCGAGGGCCATGGGGCGGTAGGCCAGGTTGACCGGATCCAGTGCCACCAGGTGAAGCTGCTGCATGCCCGCCACCTGCTCGCGGGGAACGCTCACCAGGCCGTCCTCGTCCGGACGCAGGTTGGCCAGGACCACCGTTCCTTCAGCCAGGAAGTCGTAGCTGCTGAAGGCGGGCGATGGGACTCTGGGCCCACGTCTCATTTGGAGAGCCGCATCCGGTGTCGGCGCCGGAGGCGGACGGGCGACGGAGGGCCGGGCCGCCGGCATGGCCTCGCCTGCGGCAGCCACGTCGTGGCCGGTCACGGTGTCGCGCACCGCCCAAGGGTTCAGCAGCAGCTCGGGCCGCATCAGCATGTTGCCGGGGAACACCGGGAGCCCCCGCCGGTCGAGCACGTAGCGCAGCTCGTCGCCCATGCGCCGGCCCGAGACATAGACCGAGTCCGGGGTGCCCACGGGAATCAGGCCGGGGCCGGGCCGGGGCACCACGTCGAACCGACCGAACACGTCGGCGGCGGGCACCCAGCGGGTGCCCAGCACATGGAGGCGGGTCATCCCGGTGGCGCCGCGCAGCCGGACGCGGATGTGCTCCGCCCCCGCCTCCACCGACGCGATCTGCAGGGCGGGCGCGGGATCGCGCTCCAGACGGCGGGCCCCGGAGACCAGCGGCGCGTCCCCGGCGGGCGGGGGGGCGATGCGCACGGCCAGGTTCTGGCCGGTCTCGTGCAGCCGCAGGCTGTAGTCCCCGGCCTGGAGGTCGTCGATCACCAGGAATCCGTCATCGAGCCGGACCTGGGCGGAATGGTCGGAAGCCACCGCGCCGCCGCGCCATTCGAGCAGGCGGACATGACGCCACGGCGCGTCGGACCAGGCCCGGGCGTAGGGGATGCGCAGGGCCTCGCCAACCACTCCGTGCAGCACGGCGGGCACCGCGTTTCGGACGGCGGGCAGGGTCCACCGCTGGCTCACCCCGGCCGGGCTGCGGACCTGCACCCAGTCGATGTCGGGCAGCGGGCCCAGGTGCACCACCCCGTCGGCGTCGGTCTGGAGCGAGACGTTGATGGGCTGGGTGAAGGCCCGGTGCTTGAGGGTCACCTGCAGCGCCCGTTCCGGCCACACCTCGCCGTTGCGGCCGCGGAGATCGACCATGTAGCCGTCAGAGGTGGGGCGCAGGAACAGGTCGTGGACATGGGCGGTGGCCGCGATGCCGTTCACGGTGACCGCCGTGTCGGCGCTCAGGCGAACCGGCTCGCCGGGGATGATGGGCTCGATCTCGGCCTGCACGGCGGCCTGCACGGCTACCAGTCGCTCGGGGACGCGGAAGGAGAACGGGGTCTCCGCCCCGGCCCGCAGCTCGAGATCGGTCCAGGTTCGGGTCGAGGTGCCGCCCTCGGCATCCGTGGCCACGAGATCCAGACGCACGTTCTTGAGCAGGGCGGGCGGCATGGGCTCGCCGTTCAGAAACAGGGCCGTGCGCAGAAGCCCGGTCGCCTCCTCGCCCCGGCGCAGACTCTCGGGCTCGATCTGGAACCCCACCCGCAGCTCGTAGCTCTCGCCGGGATGATCGAGGCGCGTCCGGGTGACCCGGTCGCCCGACCGGAGCACCACGTCGCGCGGTCCCGGCTCGGTGCTGTAGGGAAGGACCACCGCGCCATCCTCGCCCGCCGCGTACCGCTGACCCCGCAGCCAGACCTCGGCCTGGGGCTGGGGAC
>PXDE01000464.1 GCA_003566475.1 PVC group bacterium
CTTGTCCTCGAGCGTGAGTTCAAAGAGGTCGGCGTCGGGCATAGGGTCTCCTACATCAGCTTCCGGGCTTTCCACAGATTCCGGGCCAGCCGCACCCGGGGCGTGTCGCGCCAGAAGGTCTGGCGGGCCCGCTTCTGGAGCACGGCCTTGGGCTCGCCGGTCACGGTGAAATAGTCCACCAGCATCCGGGTGACCTGCCGGGGATACGCGGACAGGAGTTCCGGGCAGGCGGCCAGCGTGTCCGGGAGATCCCGGTAATTCTCCACGTCCTGCCAGCCCACGCCCGCCCGCAGCCGACGTTCGTAGCCGGCCAGGCCGGCCTTCGACACGTCGCCCCGGGCCTTGGCTTCGGCCGCCGCCTCTCCGGCGAACACCCCGGACTCCATGGCGTGGTTGGTGCCCTCCTTGTACAGCGACATGTTGAGCAGCCCGGCCGCGTCGCCGGTGATCATCAGCCCGTTCCCCGTGAGCTCGCCCATGGCCCGCGACCCTCCCTCGGGCAGCATGTGGCCGGAATACTCCAGGAGTTCGCCACCTTCCAGGTAGCGCCGGATCACCGGATGGGTCTTGAACCGGTGGGAAAGGTCATGGATGGCGAGCTTCGATTCGACCAGGCTGTCGATCCGGGCCACCACCCCGAGGTGCACCGATTCGCCCGCTGTGTAGAGGAAGCCGCCGCCGATGATCCCGTCGAACGGCTCGCCCAGGAAATCGTAGGCCCCGCCTTCCCGGTCCCGGAGGTTGAACCGGTCGTCGATCTTCTCCCGGGGCAGGGCGATGATCTCCTTCGCCCCTACCGCATACTCCTGGGGCCGCTCGCCCGCCTGGAGGCCCAGCCGCTGACGGGCCTGGTCCGAAACCAGGCAGTTCGCGCCATCGGCCAGAATCACGATTCCGGCCCCCAGCGTCTCGTCGCCCTGGAGGCGGACTCCGGTAGCCCGGGCCTGCGCGCCATCGCCCTCGACCCGCACCTCCTCGACCAGCATGCCTTCGAGAATGCTGACCCCCGCGTCCTCGGCCTGCTTTGCGAGCCAGCGGTCGAACTGGGCCCGATGGACGACGTAGGTGTGATTGTAGGGAGGCTCGGACCAGGCGTCGGCCCCGAAGGTCAGGCCGATATGCTGGCCGTCGCCGAGATAGGTGATGCCCCGCCGGGCCACGGTGCGCTCGATAGGCGCCTGCTTCCAGGCCTCGGGGATTATCTGGTTGAGGACGGTGCCGTAGAACAGCCCGCCCACATTCTTGGCCCCGGCGTATTCGCCGCGCTCCACCAGGATGACGTCGAGGCCCTTGCGGGCCATGGTGATCGCCGCGGCCAGGCCCGCCGGCCCTCCGCCCACCACGATCGCATCCGCGGTTGCCTCGTCACTCATGGGGCATGGCCGCCTAGGCCTCCTCTTCGTCCAGGAAGTTCCGTTCGTGGGGCAGGAGCTGGCCGCCGATGATGGAGGCCCCACCGTCCACATGAAGGATCTGCCCGGTGATCTTCCTGGATAGCGGGCCCAGCAGGAAGGCGGCGGCATTGGCTACCTCGTCCTTCTCGCCGGTGGGATCCCAGGGGAGGGGGCTGGTCATGCGCCAGGTCCGGCCCAGAAACGCGAAGTGGGGGATGGACTTGGCCGCCTTGGTGGCCACGGGGCCGGAGGAGACCGCGTTCACCCGCACCAGATCCCGTCCGTGGCGCCGGGCCAACGCCCGCACCGTGGCCTCCAGTGCCGCCTTGTTGACCCCCATCCAGTTGTAGTAGGGGAAGGCGAAGCGGGACTCGAAGGTCAGGGCGAGCACCGAGCCCCCGTGGGCCATGTGGGGCTGGGCGTACTGGACCACGGTGGCCAGCGACACCGCGCTGATGTGAAAGGCCTGTTTGATATCGTCGAGGGCGTTGGTGTGGAAGTCCTCGCCCAGGCAGGTCTTCGGGTTGGCGAAGGCGATGGAGTGGACCAGCCCATCTAGGTTCCCGATGCCGTTGAACAGCTCCATCACCTCGTCCGGGCGGGTGACATCGCAGAACCGGATGTCCATCTTCGCCTTCTCCTCCTCGGTGAGGTCGGGGCTGCGGTCGAAGAAGATGCGCTTCATCCGCTCGCTCTGCACGGTGTAGATCACCTTGCCGCCCAGCCGCTCGATCAGACTCCCGATCGCATAGGCGATGGAGTCGGTGTTGAGCAGGCCCATGACCACGTACCGGCTGCCTTTGTTGAGAAGCATGGAAGTCTCCCTGGTTTAGCCCGCCGATTGTGCACGCCCCGCCGGGGAAGTCAAACCGGTTGGTGTAAGGGTGCAAGGGGTCAGGCTGTCATGTTTGCAGAACTCTGCAAACATGACAGCCTGACCCCTTCAAGGCGCCCCTCCGTTTCAGGCGTCGGGCGGGAGGAAGCGCCAGAGGCCGCGGCGGTGGGCGCGGGCTTCGTCCTGAGCAGCCAGGTACTCGGGGTGGTAGGGATGCTCGGCGTCGGGAACCAGAAGGGCCTGTCCGCCCCGGATGAGGCGGCGCCCGGCGTCCACCCCGGAGATCTGAACCAGGGCGGGCAGGGGATCCGAGGCGGGGGGATCGAACCGGGGGAGGTTTCCCTCCGCGTCCAGGAGAAGCACCTTGCGCTGGTTGGCCCAGGTATAGAAGCTGCTCCGGGCGACCCGCACC
>PXDE01000242.1 GCA_003566475.1 PVC group bacterium
GGACGAGGGCGTGTGCACAGTGCCTGGGGAGTGGGAGGTCAGGCCCATGGCCATCCTTCCCCCCGATCAGGCTCGTTCCACGCGCTGTCCGTCCCGCAGGGCGGGAACAGCGGACTACTGGGTCCGCGCCCATTCGGTCGTATGCTTGTGCGGACCAGCGGCTTGTCCACGGAATCGCGGAAGTGTGGCTCGGAGCGGGCGGGGCGTTCGGCCCGGCGGCGCCTCTTCAGCCGCCGATGATTTCGTTCAGACCTTCCACCAACGCGACATCTCCCGCGAGCCCCTCGTCGGCCAAGGCCTGCTCCTCCGCTGGATCCAGCCTGGCGCATTCCCGCTCCAGGCGGCTCACCTCCAGCTGCGGCAAGGCCTCGGCGACCACGGACTGGATGGCCCGGCTGCGGCTGGGGTACCGCCGTGAGGCGACGAGGCGGTCCACCCGCCGGATCAAATCCCTTTCCATCGTGATCGCGATCTTCGCCGTGCCCATGGACATCTCCTCCTCGGAAAGGTGGCACAGACTATCATACCGAGGGTCCGAAGGAGAGTCCCTTCACGTGCTTCAAGGGGCGGCCATCCCGACCAAGCGTAAAGCGTGTTTGACGTTTGGAGGACCATGCGTAAAGCGCGTCTTCATGGCGGCCTTGGCGAACGAGACGTGCCTGCTGCGACCCCTCCGGGGTCGGACGTTGAGGGGAACGGGTACCGGGGGTATCTCAACCCCCGGCTAATCGCTTCGACCCCTTCGGGGTCGCATGAGTCTCGGTCACCCCGAAAGGGTGCCAACCATTAGCCGGGGGTAAGCGAAGCGACACCCCCGGATCTTGTGCCCCAGAATGGGGCCGACCCCGGAGGGGTCGCAGCAGGTCTGGTCCGTATCAACTGCCGGATCCAGGGCAAAAGGCGTTCCAAGGACCATCCGGGGCGGATCCTTCGATGGACGGACGAGGATTCTCCCTCGCCAGAGGCTACGGAGGACAGGCTTTCCGTCCTACGTCCAGACAAGCGCGGTACGGTTAGGTTATGCCTACCGGGTTGCCCGGCGGGCCTTCAGGCGGCGGCGGCGGACCAGAAGGATCGCGCCGGCCCCGATGATGAGCCCGACCGAAGTCGGCTCGGGGATCACCGTCTCCGGGCATCGCCCGCCCCAGACCTCCCGCGTCCCGTGCACGTATGGCGTTCCGTACTCTGCACCTCACGATCGTATGGTTCAGAGTGCGTAGGCGGGGGATGGCCCCGCCGCCCGTTTCTGGGGGCGAGGGCGCCCTGGCCACCGCGATTGCCCTTGCCGGGGACGGGGCCAACGGGGACACTCCCCAGCCACACCTCCGCATCCGGGAGTTCTGCGTCTATGTCGATCAAGATCGCCTTCATCGGCGCGGGCAGCGTCGGGTTCACCCGCAAGCTGGTCCGCGATGTCCTGCTGGTGCCCGAACTCCAGGACGCCACCTTCGCCCTCCACGACATCTCCAAGGCCAACCTGGACAGGGTCGCCCGGATCGTGCGCAAGGACATCCGGGCCAACCGGCTGCCCGCCAAGGTCACCACCAGCCTCAACCGGAAGCGGGCTTTGGAGGGGGCCCATTATGTGATCAACTGCACCCGGATCGGCGGGCTGGAGGCGTTCGCGCTGGATATCGACATCCCGCTGAAGTACGGGATCGACCAGTGCGTGGGCGACACCCTGTGCGCGGGGGGCATCTTCTACGGCCAGCGCAACATCCCCCAGGTCCTGGCCTTTACGGCCGACGCCCGCGCGGTGGCCGCCGACGGGTGCCTGTTCCTCAACTACGCCAACCCCATGGCCATGAATACCTGGGCCGCGCTCGACGCCTTCGACCGGGGCGAGGGGGTGGACACGGTCGGCCTCTGCCATGGCGTGCAGCATTCGCACTGGATGATCGCCGAAGCGCTGGGAGCGGCCGACAAATCCGAAATCGACTATACGGCGGTGGGGATCAACCACCAGACCTGGTTCACTCGGATCCTCTGGAACGGGCGGGAGATCGGCGGCGAGGAGCTGCGGGCCGCGTTCGAGCGGCACCCGACGTTCCGCAAGACGGAGAAGTGCCGGATCGACGTGCTGCGCCGATTCGGCTTCTGGTCGACGGAGTCCAACGGCCATCTCTCCGAGTACCTCCCCTGGTACCGCAAGCGCCCGCGGGAGATCCGCCGCTGGATCTCTACCGACAGCTCCTGGATCGACGGCGAGACCGGCGGCTATCTGCGGGTCTGCACCGAGGAGCGGGACTGGTTCCGGACGGAGTTCCCGAAGCTCCTGGCGGAGGCGGGCCGACCCATGGCGGAATGGCGCCGCTCCGAAGAGCATGGCTCCTTCATCATCGAGGCCCGAGAGACGGGCCGGGGGTACCGGGGGCACTTCAATGTCCGCAACGGCGGGACCATCCCGGCCCTCCCCGCCGACGCCATCATCGAGGCCACCGGCTTTGTGGACCGGTTCGGCATCCACATGGCCGAGGGGCTCGATCTGCCTCTGGCCTGCGCGGCCACCTGCCAGGCCTCGGTCGACGTCCAGCGCATGGCCAAGGAGGCGGCGGTACACGGCGACGTGACGTTGCTCAAGCAGGCGCTCCTGCACGACCCCCTCACCGCCGCCGTCTGCGATCCCGAGGAGGTCTGGCA
>PXDE01000567.1 GCA_003566475.1 PVC group bacterium
CACGTCGGGGACATCCAGTTGGCGAGCAGTGGTTTGTGGGGCTGGCGTGCGGTGGTGTCTCAGAGCAGCAGCGGTCGAGCGGTTTCGCGGCTTGAAGCCGGGCCACCCGCCGCCCCATGCTGGAGGAATGTCGGCGACGGAGCGTCCGCAGATCGGCCTCTTCGGAGGGAGCTTCAATCCGGTTCACCTCGGGCACCTGGTGGTGGCCGGGGACGCCCTGGATCTGTTCGGGCTCGACGAGGTGTGGTTTCTGCCCCTCGGACGCCCGCCCCACAAGCCCGGGCCCGCCCTGGCCCCCGCGCCCCACCGTCGGGCGATGCTGGAGGCGGCGCTGGCCCCGCATCCCCGGTTCCGGCTGTGCGCCCACGAAATCGACCGGGAGGACACGAGCTTCACCTTGCACACCCTTCAGGCCCTCACGTCCGCCCATCGGGACCTGCAGTTCCGGTTCATCATTGGCGGCGATTCCCTCCGCGACCTTCACCTCTGGTTCCGGATTGGCGACCTCCTGCCCCTGGCCGACTTCGCTCCGATCGCCCGGCCCGGCGTGGCGGCGCCCGCCGCCGACCTCGGGTTGCCGGGAGACTGGGGCCTTCGGCTGAGCCGGGAGGAGAGGACCGGCCATCTGTGCGACATCTCGGCCTCGGAGGTCCGGGAGCGGATCCGTGCCGGCCGTCCGTTCCGCCACCTTGTCCCGGCCCCGGTGGCCGACTATATTGAAGCCCACCCCGACCTGTACCGAACGGAGACCGCATCATCGACGCCCACGCCCTGATCCACGCCGCCGCCACCGCCCTCGACCGCCGCCAGGCCCAGAATCTGGTCGCGCTCGACATGCGGGATCTCATCACCGTGGCCGACGCCTATCTGGTCGCCACCGGCCTCAACGGACCGCACCTCAAGGCGCTTCAGCGGGCGGTGGAAGAGGCGCTTAAGAAGGAGGGCGAGCGGGCCTACCGGAAATCGGGGTCTCCGGACAGCGGCTGGGTGGTGCTCGACTACGTCGACGTGGTGATCCACCTGTTCTCCGCCGAGGCCCGAGCCTATTACAACCTCGAGCAGCTCTGGCGCGACGCTCAGCCCATCGACCTCGATCCGGCCCCGCCGGCGGCCGCGAGCTGAGCGTCGGCGTAAAGCGCAACGTCCGGATTCATTTCTCCGCATGCCCGACCTGTGCTATCCTGTTTCGATGTCGATTTTCTGTTTCAGCAAGATTCGGGGCCTGGCCAACCCTTCCGCCCGGCTGGGCGCGACGGGACTGGTGCTGCTGACGGCGGCCTGTGCCACGCCCCGGCGGGCCCGGACCACGGCGGACCGGGCCGCCCAGTCGATCCTTGCCGAGGCTCAGCAGGCCCAGTTTGGACGGGCCGACGCCTGGAATCTGGGCCCGGCCGGGCAGACCCTCCGGCGGCAGCTTCTCGAAGGTCAGCAACTGCCCGCCGGCTTCGCGGGATCGGCGAATCGGGCTGATCTGCCGCTCCGCGCCGAACTTCCTGAGGAAGGGCCGGGGACCGTGGAGCTGCCGCCCGCGCCCTGGGAGGCGAGGATCGCTGCGGATCCGCTGCGGATCTCCCTCGAGGAGGCGCTGGCCATCGCCGCCCGCAACAACCGCGACTACCAGAATGAGAAGGAGCGGGTGTTCCTGGTGGCCCTCGACCTCGACCTGGCCCGCGACGAGTTCCGCAGCTCCTGGACGGCGGTCCTGGCCTCGGAAGCCTCGACCGACGGCTCCGGCGAGGAGCGCATCTCCGGCATCACCCAGCAGGCCAGCCTCACCGCCGGCCAGCGGCTGAAGACGGGGGCCCAGCTCAGTCTGAGCCTGGGGCTCGACCTGGTGCGGCTGCTCACGGGCAGCGAGTCCTCGTCGATGGGCCTGTTCGGCGATGCCTCGGTCTCGGTTCCGCTGCTGCGCGGGGCGGGGCGGTTCGTCACCACCGAGCCCCTGCGGCAGGCCGAGCGCGACGTGCTGTACGCCCTCTACGACTTCGAGTCGTTTCGCCGCGGGTTCTCGGTGCGGGTGGCCTCGGCCTACCTAAGCGTGCTGGAGCAGGCCGACCGGGTGCGGAACTCCGAGGAGAACTATCGAGGGCTGGTGGCCTCGGCCCGCCGCGCCCGCGCTCTCTCCGACGCCGGCCGCCTGCCCGAGATCCAGGTGGATCAGGCCGTCCAGGACGAGTTGCGGGCCCGCGACAGGTGGGTGAGCGCGGTCCTGGCCTACGAGCGGCAGCTCGACCAGTTCAAATCCCTGCTCGGGCTCCCGCCGGACGCGGCGGTCGAGGTGGATCCGGCCGGGCTGGCCACCCTGGTGGCCGCCGTGCCCGCCGAGGGCCCGGAGGTGCTGCCCGGGGCCGGGGCGGAGGATGCCGACGACCTCCTCCCCCCCGGGGCGGGGGAGCCGGGACCGTTCGAGATCCCGTTCGACCGCGCCATCCGGACCGCCTTCGACTCGCGTCTCGACTTCCGGGTGGCGGTGGGGCGGATGGACGACGCCCAGCGGGCCATCGCGGTGGCCGCCGACGATCTCCGCCCGGATCTCACCCTGCTGGGCCGGATGTCGGTGGGCGAGCGGCGGAACCTCGGCTCGGCCGACCGTCCCGACGCCCGGCTGGACCTCGGCGAGGGGCGGTACACC
>PXDE01000162.1 GCA_003566475.1 PVC group bacterium
CCGCGCTCTATGCCCACCTCGAGGTCGCCCCCGACTGGTCGTGGTTCAATCACCAGCAGTACGCCAACCTGCTCGACCCTGCCGCCATCCGCCGGTTCATCAAGGTCACCCACGAGCGGTATGCCGAGGTGCTGGGCGACCGGTTCGGCCGCTCCATCCCCGCCATCTTCACGGACGAGCCGCTGTTCCGGGGCATGGACCGGCCGGACTCCGCCGGGGACGAACGCGATCTCCGGATCGCCTGGGCCGACGATCTGCCCGAGACCTACCGGGCGCGGTTCGGCGAGGATCTGCTCGACGTCCTGCCCGCGGTGCTGTTCGACGCCGCCGACGGCGCCAGCCCCCGCGCCCGCTGGCGGTTCCGCGACCACCACACCGACCGGTTCGTGGACGCCTTCGCGGCCCAGGTCGGCCGATGGTGCGAGGACCACGGCATCGCCCTCACCGGGCACATGATGGCCGAGCAGTCGCTGGCCGATCAGTCGACCTGGTGTGGCGAGGCCATGCGGAGCCTGCGCCACTTCCAGCTCCCGGGCATCGACCTGCTCTGCGACAACCTCGAGTACTCCACGGCCAAGCAGGCGCAGTCGGCGGCCCGGCAGTGCGGACGTCCCGGGGTGCTGAGCGAGCTGTACGGGGTGACCAACTGGGACTTCCCGTTCGCGGGCCACCTGCGGCAGGGCAACTGGCAGGCCGCGCTGGGGATCACCGTCCGCGTGCATCATCTGAGCTGGTATTCGATGGCCGGCGAGGCCAAGCGCGACTACCCCGCCTCCATCGGCTGGCACATGCCGTGGTGGCGCGAGTATCCGGCGGTGGAGGACCATTTCGCCCGGGTGGCGGTGGCGTTGCAGACCGGGCGGCCGGTGTGCCGGGTGGCCATGCTCCATCCCATCGAGAGCCGGTGGGTGGCCGAAGGCCCCCAGGCCGCCCATGCCGACGAGCAGGCCCGGCTGGAGCAGGGGTTCCAGCAGACCCTGGCCTGGCTGCTGGAGGGACAGATCGACACCGACTTCCTGTCCGAGGCCCTGCTGCCCGAACTGTGCCCGGTGGCGAAGACGCCCGCGCTGCGGGTCGGCGAGATGGCCTACGACGCGGTGGTCGTCCCGCCGCTGCTCACCATCCGGTCCACCACCCTGGAGCGGCTGGCCGCGTTCTCCGCCGCCGGGGGTCGCGTGATCGTCCTCGGGTCGCCGCCGGCGCTGGTGGATGGCGAGCCCAGCCGCGCCGCCGCCGAGGCCTATGCGGGCTGGACGGCCTGCGAGGAGAGCCCGGCCGCGCTGCTGGCGGCGGTGGCGCCGTGGCGCGAGGTCGAGGTGCAGAAGGGACCGGCCCGTACGCGGGCGATCTACCAGTTGCGGGAGGAGGCCGACGGCCGGCGCATCCTGTTCCTGTGCCACACCGATCCGCACCACGACATCGACGGGGCCACCCTCCGCGTACGGGGGCATTGGCATGTCGAGGCGCTGGACACGTCCGGCGGATCCAGCCAGACGCCCGGCGAGACGTGGTCGGACGACGGATGGACGTCGGTTCGACTCGACCTTCCCGTGGCCGGGCATGCCCTGCTGCGCCTGCATCCGGCGGAGGCCCCGACCGCGCCCAAACCGGTCCCCTGCTGGCAGGAGGTCGGCCGCCTCGACGACCCGGTGCCGGTGACCCTCGACGAGCCCAACGTGCTTCTGCTCGACCGGGCGGCCTGGCGGCTGGACGAGGGCGGATGGCAGCGCGAGGTGGAAGTGCTGCGTCTGGACAACCTGGCCCGCGCCGCCGCCGGGCTACCCGAGCGGCATGGCGACATCGCCCAGCCGTGGGCAGAGCCGCCGGCGGCCCCGGAGCACCGGGTGACGCTGCGCTTCGGCCTGGAATGCGAGGTGGCGGTGGCCCATCCCCGGCTGGCCCTGGAACGGGCGGCCGAGGCGGAGATCCGGCTCGATGGCGAGGTCGTGGCGGCGGCGCCCGACGGTCACTATGTGGATCCCGACATCGGTGCCGTGGCCCTGCCCAACCTCACGCCGGGGCACCATGAGCTGGAGGTGACCTGGCCCTTCGGCCCGGCCCACGGGATCGAGGCCTGCTACCTGCTGGGCGATTTCGGGGTGGCGGTGGTCGGGCGGCAGGCGAGGATCGTCGCGCCGGTGCGCGAGCTGGCCTTCGGCGACTGGACGACCCAGGGACTTCCGTTCTATGGCGGCAATGTCACCTACCACGCGAAGCTCGACCGGCCCGAAGGCCGGATCGCGCTGCGGGTTCCTCACTTCCGGGCCGCGCTGCTCGCGGTGGAGTCGGAGGGGCGGCGCCTGGGCCGCATCATCGGTTCCCCGCACCGGCTGGCGCTGCCCGACGCCGCGCCCGGTTTGATGGATCTCGACCTCATCGCCTTCGGCACCCGGGTCAACACCTTCGGCCAGGTTCACAACTGCGACGCGCGGGAGCGCTGGTGGGGGCCCAAGTCCTGGCGCAGCGAAGGCCCGGCCTGGACCGACGGCTACGTCCTGAGGCCGCAGGGGGTCCTGGTGGCGCCGATGGTGGAGGAGCCGGTATGACGTTGCTCATGGAAGTGAACCGTGAACCTACATCCGGCAGTTGCCACAGACCGCACCTGCTGCGACCCCTCTGGGGTCGGTC
>PXDE01000621.1 GCA_003566475.1 PVC group bacterium
AGAGCGGGCGCGGCCCAATCTATCGTGCCCACTGATTGGGTCCCCACCGCTCCTCTCCGCCCTGATCGGAGGCCCGCCCCGGCAACCCGGCGCCGAGAAGGGAAGCCGCTGATCAAGCCATCCACGTCGGGCCCGCCGGGCCCTCGTTCAGTTGAGGGAGGGCGGGCGCCCGTTGATCCATCCCCGCGGGCCGCGCCCGCAGGCGCAACTGGCAAGCCCGCCCGCGACTCCAGAACCTTGCTGCGTCTCTCCCTCGTCCGGGCCGCGGGGCTCTCGCGACCTGACCGGGATGCGCCGGCTCAGGGTCCGCTTCATCTGCACCAACGTGTGGGTCCTATGGAACCCCTGTTCCTGCAGGGCAGTGGCCACCCGATCCAACCCCGCGGGTAGAGCCGTCGCGATCGGCTTCTCGGGCGATCCCGTGAGGCTGGCCACCCCACGCCGCACCAAAGTCCGTGCGAGCCCTTCGTCCCCGGGGCGGACCAGGACCTCCAACCGATTCGGGAAGGCAGGTCTCCCTCGCACAACCCGCACCGCGCCCGCGAGCCCCTCCCGGCCCTCGGACACCCACCACTGCTCCCCCTCACACCGCAGCCAGAATCGGAGCCGGCGGGCCCACCGGGGTCGGTAGTCGGCCTCGTGAATCTCCAAGAGAGGACGCTGATCCTCAGGGATCACAGCCCGCACCAGGTCCACCAGGCCATGGCTATCTCTGCTGGTCGCCCGCCGCGTGTGATCTTGCCCGGGCGGCCGCCCGTATGGGAGCCCCTCCGGCCGCAGCTGGTGCAGGGTGCTGCCCACCTGAGAAAACTCCAGCTCGGTGTAGAGCCGCCGGGCCCCCGCATTGTCCGCCCGCACCTCCAGCCCCACCCAGCGACCTCCAGCGTCGGAGATCACCCGCAGCGCCGCCTCCATCAAAGCCGTGGCAATACCCCGTCGGCGCCAATCCGGGTGGACGACGACGTTCCCAATCAGGTACCCCCCTCGATGACGCGCCCGACGGATGGATACGTTGCCCACGATCCTTCCGCCCTCGACCCACACCAGACCAGGAGATATGGCCACCATCCCCCATAAGGCCCACAGCCACTGTATCAGCACGCCGCCCTGGGCGAACCGGCGCATTCGGGCCAGCGTCGCCCGGGCCACGGGGTCCAGCTTGTCACCGAAGGCAAGATCGATCAACTCCACCACCGGATCCAGATCCTGGAAAGGATCAAGGGGGCGAAGGCGACCGTCACTCTCCTCGCGCTCGTCCACGGGCATAGGGCCCCTCTTACTGGGCGGCTCAGACAGCTAGCCCGGGCACCGGCCCTCGGGCGATGGACCAGCGGAGCGTGCTCTCATTCAGACGAAGCTGGAAGAGGCGTGCCCCCATAGCCATCACGTTGAAGCAGCGTTCGTCGGCCTCCCTCCAGCGCCGTCCCACGCCCTCGACATGCACCATACGACCGTGCCACTCAAACCGCCGCGGGGTGACGTCCCCCTCGGGCGTGAAGACGGCCTCCACGGTGGTCAGCTCACCACTCACAGGTCCTCCTCCAGGTAGGCGCGCACCAGATCCAAAGCTGCCTCGGCGGACCAGGCCCGATTCTGCCGGCGGTCCCCATCCCAGATAAACCGCCTCACGAACTGGCCACCTGACGCGACCAGGCCGATGTAGACCAGGCCGACGGGCTTGTCGCCCGTGGGCCCGCCGGGACCGGCTATGCCCGTGACGGAGAGGCCCAGGTCGGCGTCCATGAGGTGCCGCACCCGTTGGGCCATCTCGATCGCGGTGGATTCGCTCACCGCGCCGTGCAGCCGCAGAGTCTGGCCAGCGACCCCCAGCACCCGTTCCTTCACCTCGGACGCATAGGCCACGACTGAACCCAGGTAATACGCGGAGCTTCCTGGGACGTCGGTGATCCGGGTCCCCACGAGGCCCCCGGTACAGGACTCGGCCACAGCGAGGGTGAGCCCGCGGCCCCTCAACAGCTGCCCTACCACAACCTCCAAGTCGGTCTTCTGCGCTGGCATCAACATCCCTCCTGACAGACTCCCCTTTTCCGCCGCACCAGGCGCTGGCTAGAGATCGCGCTCATCGTCCGGACAGCAGCACGGCACGGGCCCAGTCGTCCCTGCCGAGGGGGCTATTGTAGCACGAAGGCGATGCCAATCAAGGTGATGGGGCTGGGAGAGGGCCAGTCTAGTCCCGTGGGGCCGTGACGCGGGCCCGTGACGACAGGAATATGGGCCGTCGGGATCCGGAGTCGTGCGCGGTGCCCACGGTGATCCACCGATTGGGCCCCCCAATGGCTATGGAGGCGAGACTGGACGGAGACCCTGCCAGCAGTTAATCCTGTCCAAGAGATCCAAAGGGGGAGGCGACCCGTGAAATCAGAGGTCGCACCGAAGAAGCCGGCCCCTTGGGCCAGCTTGACAGACGCACGTGATCGATGTTGGTCGGTCGTCGGAGAGTACCCCCAAGGGGATTCGAACCCCTGCCGCGGGCTTGAAAGGCCCGTGTCCTAGACCAGACTAGACGATGGGGGCATCCAGCGCTATTTTACCACAAACCCGACCGGCGTCAACCCTCCAGGACTCACGGACGCGGCCCAATCAGGTCCCGCGCCCCACT
>PXDE01000289.1 GCA_003566475.1 PVC group bacterium
ATCCAGGAATCAGGCGTGAACGGCAGCACCTCCCGCCGGATGAACGCTTCGATTCCACCCTCCTCCAGCAGCGGCACCTGCTCGGTGTCGCGCAGGTCGGAGTCGGGCTCAAACTCCACCACCGCCGTCTTGCCCCCGACCTTGGCCTCGAACAGCCCGCGGAGCGGATCGGCCTTCGCCTTGCCGGCCTTGTACACCTTGGCGATCACCGGCGGGGCGGTCTCCTCCCGCCAGCTCATGGCCCGGAGGATCAGCTTGCGGTCGGCCGCGCCCAGCTTCATCCCCGCCTTCTTCAACGCGGCGTCCACGCGGTCGCGGAAGAGGTTGTGGTCCTCGAACAGCCCGTCGCCCAGGGTCTCGCGGAGCCGGGCGGCCGCGTCGGCCAGCCGGCCATCGCGCTCCCAGGTCCTGGGGTCGAGCAGCTTCTTGCGGCGCTTCTCGGGCAGCCCCTTCTTCGCCCCGCCGCCGTCCTCCCCGTCGTCCGGCTCGTCGGTCCCGTCCGACAGTCCTTCCAGCCAGGCCCCGACCCGGTCGGCCACCGTGTCGAAGTCCCCGTACAGGGCGTCGCCGAATTCCTCATATAGAGCCGAGCGGAGATCCTCGTCGCCCGACGCGAACCGGAGGGACTCGACCGCCTTCCGGGATAGCTGGCTGTGCAGGCGGAGCGGGCGCTCGACGGTCACCTTCCAGTACCCGAACGCCTCGTTGGGGAAGATCTTCGACTCCGGGGTCTCCTTGAACTCCAGGAACGCGCGGCCGATGCGGTCGATATCCTCGGGCGACAGCTCGCAGTTCTTCTTGCCCAGGTTCTTGCGCAGGGGGCGGAACCATGGACTGGCGTCGATGAGCTGCACCCGCCCCCGCCGGTGCTCCGGCTTCCGGTTCGAGAGCACCCAGATGTAGGTGGCGATCCCCGTGTTGTAGAACAGGTTCAGGGGCAGGGCCACGATCGCCTCCAGCCAGTCGTTCTCGATGATCCACCGGCGGATGTTGCTCTCGCCCTGGCCCGCGTCGCCGGTGAACAGCGAGCTGCCGTTGTGGACCTCGGCGATCCGGCTGCCCAGGGCCGAGTCGTGGTTCATCTTCGACACCTTGTTGGCCAGGAACAGCATCTGGCCGTCGCTCGACCGGGTCACCAGCGACAGCTCCTCGCTCCGGTGCATCACCCGGAACCGGGGGTCGCGCATGCCGTCCTTGCCCCCCATGGCCTCCAGGTCCTTCTTCCAGCTCTTCCCGTACGGGGGGTTGGCGAACATAAAGTCGAACTCGCGCCCCGGGAAGGCGTCGTGGGAGAGGGTGGACCACTCCGCCCCGCCCACGATGTGCTCGGCGTTGCCACCCTCGCCCTTGAGCAGCATGTCGGCCTTGCAGACCGCGTAGGTCTCGGGGTTGATCTCCTGGCCGTACAGATGGACGTCCACCTGGAGGCCGCGCTGGCGGGCGATGCCGGCCAGGGTCTCCTCGGCCAGGGTCAGGATGCCCCCGGTCCCGCAGGCGTCGTCGTAGAGCAGGTAGGTGCCCGACCGGATCCGGTCCGCGATGGGCAGGAACACCAGGTCCGCCATCAGCCGCACCGCGTCGCGGGGGGTCCAGTGCTCGCCGGCCTCCTCGTTGTTCTCCTCGTTGAACCGGCGCACCAGCTCCTCGAACACCGTGCCCATGCCGTGGTTGTCGATCCCGGCGGGGGAGAGGTCGATGTCGGGGTCGAGGAACTTCCGGAGGAGGGTGCCCAGGGCGTCGGCCCGGGACAGGGTGGGGAGCTGGTTGCGGAACTTGAAGTTCTCCACGATGTCCTGGACGTTCGCGGAGAACCCGTTGAGGTAGTCCTCGAAATCGTGCAGGAGCTGCTGCTGGCTGCCCCGCGAGAGCAGGTCGCGCAGGGTGAACCTCGACGTGTTGTAGAACGCCTGGCCGCTGGCGTCGCACAGGGCCGGCCCCTGCTCGGTGATTCCCGCCTCGTCGAGCATCCGGCGGGTCTCCAGCACGCGTGCCTTGGCAGGCTCCAGCACCCCGTCCAGGCGGCGGAGCACGCACATGGGGAGGATCACGTCGGGGTACTTGCCCCGTTTGAACAGGTCGCGCAGGACATCGTCGGCGATGCCCCAGATGAACGAGACGATCCGGTTGTGGGTGGCCTGGTCCATGGGGTCAGGCCGCAGGGCGCGGTGAACGGGTTCGGGCGTACATGCGCCGCAGTCTGGACAACCGCCCTCCGGAATGCCAGCCCGGAACGGCAGGGATGCGAATTCCGCGAGCCCCCCGTTCCCGCTCCGTCACCGGCCTTGACCCTCATGTCACAGGGGGCGCAACGTGGGAGCTGTCATTGGTGGACACGGCGGAAGGAGACGGACATGACAGGATCGGGTGGCGTGATGTGTAAGGACAAGGCCGGTGTCCGGTCGGGCGGGATCTTTGTGCGGATATGCGTTCTCATCCCCATGGCGGGTCTATTGACCGGATGCGCGGGGCGGCTGGGACCGGACGCAGGTGCACGTCCCGGAGAGGTGCGGGCCACGCGGTTCACCCTGGTGGACGACCGGGGGAACGAACGGGCCGGGCTGGGGATGGACGGCGACGACACCGTGCTGTTTGTGATGCGCGA
>PXDE01000509.1 GCA_003566475.1 PVC group bacterium
CTGATCCGGAGGAAGAATGGCCGTGGGGCTGATCTTCCACCACGCAGGCACTGTGCACGCGCCCTCGCTGTCACAGACAGCGAGGTACTGGCATGCATCCCGCATCGCGGATCCCGCATCCCGTATCCCGCATCGCGTATCCCTCAGCGCGCCAGCCGTCTCACCCTTCATCCGGCTGAGCCCAACGGCCCAGAGGCGGCGACTGACCCCTGAACACTCCTCCCCCCTACACCTCCACCCACACCCCGTCCTTCGCCGCGCGGTACAGCGCCTCGGTCACCGTGCTCCGGGCCGCCGCCTCGGACGGCGACACGAGGGGAACATCCTGACCGCCCAGCCGGTCGAGGAAGAGATCGAAGGCATGGGGCAACGCGGGCGGAAGCTGCGTCCACGGCTCCTTGCCGTCGGCCCCTTCGACATGCTGGCTCTGGTAGAAGAGCTGGTTGCGCACCATCACCGCGTGGCCTTCGGTGCCGCTGACCAGGAACTTCACCGGGTCCGCCCGGTCCACCCAGCCCGCCGACAGCACCGCCCGCACGCCGGAGGCGAACTCGATCAGCCCCTCCCCCGACTCGTCGCAGTCGCCATAGCGCCGGGTGACCGGCCCCAGGCTGGCCGTGACCCGCCGCACGTCGCCGAACCACCACATCAGGATGTCGAGCGAATGGGTGCCGAGGTCGCCGTACCCACCGCACCCTGCCGCCACCGGGTCGGCCATCCAGCGCCAGTCGGTGTCGAACCAGCCCCCCAGGGCGCCCGAGTGGCAGTTGCTGTGGTGGGCGCGGGTCACGGTGCCGAAGTGGCCGGCCGCGATCTCGGCCCGGATGAACTGATGGGCCGGCGTGCCCCGGTTGAAGTACCCGGTCTGGAAGACCAGCCCGGCCTTCTCGATGGCCGCCGCCATGCGCTCCGCGTCCTCCCGGCCCAGGCCGAGCGGCTTCTCCACGAACAGGTGCTTCCCGGCGACGACCGAGGCCATCACCAGGGTCTCGTGCTGGCGGGTCACGCTGCAGATGATGGCCCCCTCCACGCCCTCGGCGGCCAGGGCTTCCTCGGGCGAGCCGACCACCGCGCAGCCCAGGGTCTCGGCATGGGGCCTGGCCCGGGCCGGATCCGGATCCCAGATGGCGGCCACCGTGGCGTCGGCGCGTTCGGCCAGTTTCTTGACGAAGTTCGGGGTGTGGATGTGGGCGCAGCCGAGCAGGGCGGTCACGGGCATGGTCAGGTCTCCGGGTTAGGCGGGGTTTCCGCAAAGGGCGGGCGAGGGCGGGGTCAGGCCGCCGGACAGGCAGCAGCGGGCGGGGCAGATGTCGTGCGAGGGTCCGCAGGCGCCAAGGAAAGTCCGATCGGGATGGGCGGTCAAGCGCTCGCGGATCAGGTCGCGGATCATGGCCACAAAGGCGGGGTGGGTGCCCGCCGATCCGGCGCGGACGAAGGTCAGCCCCCTCTCCCGCGCCGCGTCGCGGGCCTCGGTGTCGAGGTCGTAGACCACTTCCATGTGGTCGCTCAGGAAGCCGATGGGCGCCACCACCACCGCCGGGGTGTCCGCCGGGTCGAGGGTGCGGATGACGTCGCAGACGTCGGGCTCCAGCCAGGGCTGATGGGGCGGCCCGCTGCGGCTCTGGTAGACCACCCGATGCGCGGGCACGCCGCAGGCGGCGGCCACCAGCCGGGCCGTCTCGGCGATCTGCGCCTCGTAGCGGCATTCCGCCGCCATGGAAAGGGGGATGCTGTGAGCCGAGAACAGGACGGCCGCCCGGACCCCGTCCGGAAGCTGGCCCAGGGCGTCCCGCAGCCGTGCGGCATTGGCCTCGATGAATCCGGGGTGATTGTAGAACACCCGGATCTTGTCCACCGAGATCCCAGGGCCGCCGGACTCGTCGACTGCCCGGGCCAGATCCTCGCGATACTGACGGCAGCCCGACCAGCAACTGTAGGCCGAGGTCACGAACGCCAGGGCCCGCCGCACGCCGTCCTTCCGCATCCGGTGGAAGGTGTCGGGCAGCAGCGGGTGCCAGTTGCGGTTGCCCCAGTAGATGGGCAGACCCAGTCCGGCCCCGCGAAGATCGGCGTCGAGGGCGGCGATGAGATCCCGGGTCTGCTGCTGGATGGGGCTGACCCCGCCGAAGTGGAGGTAGTGCTCGGCCACTTCGAGCTTGCGGGCCTCCGGCACCGGCCGTCCGGCCAGCACTCGGTCCAGGAACGGCATCACCTCCTCCGGCGCCTCCGGCCCGCCGTAGGACACCACCAGCAGGGCGTCGTAGGTCCTCGCCTCGTTGTCGAAGAGAATGGCCATGGCCGCCCAGCTTACCCGAACCCGCGCCCGGAGCAAGCGGGCCCGCGCGGAGCCGAGGGGTCAGTGTTCAGGGTTCAGGGTTCAGGAGAGTGGTCAGGAGTCGGGGCTCAGTGGTCAGTCCCCGCCGCTGGACCGCTGGGTTCAGCCGGATAAGGGGTGAGACCGCGAGCGCGATGCGGGATCCGGGATACGCGATACGGGATGCGGGGCGGCTTTCCTGTGGCACGGGGGGGCTCCCCCCGTGCCTCCTGAGATCCTTCGGGCGGCTCCGTAGGGTTCTCGGTGCCGACGGCCTGTCTTGGGGGC
>PXDE01000219.1 GCA_003566475.1 PVC group bacterium
CTGCGACTTCGCCCAGTGCTGGAACGCATTCGGCCCAGGGGCCGAAGATGTGTAGAACAACGAGGGCATCGCCCTGGGGAGCCCGTCCATCCCCTCGAATGCGGCCTGAAGGGCCGCGTTATCGGCCTCCAAGAAGGTCGCCGCGGCCCCTTTCGTCGATGCGGGGGCATTCCCGCTGAGCGAGCTTGCCTTACCGCGCATTCGTGCGAACGTGCTGGCGTGAACATCACCATCAAAATCGACGACCGGCTGTACCGCGAGGCCCGCCAACGTGCAGTGGATTCGGGTCAGTCGTTGTCCGCCTGGATCGCGGAGTTGATCGACGAGGCGACCCAGGACGGCAGGAGGGGCGAAGATCCCGGTCCCACGAGCCTTCTCGAAGCGCTCGGGAACGACGAACTTACGGATGTCCCGATCGAGATCCCCGCCCTTACCGGGACGCCCTGATCGCCGCGACCGCCCTCGTGCATCGGCTTCCCCTGGCCACCCGCAACGTGGCGGACTTCAGCGACTCCGGGCTAACGGTGGTCAACCCCTGGGAGTACGCCGCAGGCTGAACGGTCGTGTTACCCGTCACCGATCCGTCGCCGGAACTCCGCCTCGTCGATCACCTCGATCCCCAGATCCTGCGCCTTCTTCAGCTTGGACCCCGCGCCGGGACCGGCCACCACAAGGTCGGTGCTCCTCGACACCGACCCCGTGGGCTTCCCGCCCGCCTTGCGCACCGCCTCCTGGGCTTCCTCACGGGTGAAAGCCTCCAGCGACCCGGTCACCACCACGGTCTTCCCGGCCAGAGGTCCATCGGCGCCGGAGACGACAGCCCCGCCCTTCCGGGCCAGGTTCACCCCCGCCTCCCGGAGCCGTTCCACGAGCTGACGGTTCTCCGCCACGGCGAAGAAATCCGCGATGCTGCGGGCCACCACTGGCCCGATGTCGCGCACCGATTCCAGATCCTCCGCCGACTTCGCCATCAGCTCGTCCAAGGTCTGGACGGATGCCTCCAAGGCCTGGGCGCCTCCGGCGCCGACATGCCGGATGCCCAGGGCGAAGATGAGCCGCCAGAGATCCCGGTCCTTGCTGGCCTCGATGCCCCGGATGAGGTTCTCGGCCGACTTGCCCCCCATACGCTCCAGATCCGCGACCTGCTCGGCGGTCAGCCGGTACAGGTCGGCCGGGCTGGCCACCAGCCCCCGGTCCACGAGCTGCTCGACCAGCACCTCGCCCAGCCCCTCGATATCCATGGCGCCCCGCGAGGCGAAATGGCGGAGGCGGCTCTTGACCTGGGCCGGGCAGGCCGCGTTGAGGCATCGCACCGCGACCTCCCCCTCGGCCCGCTCCACCTTCGACCCGCAGGCCGGGCAGGTCTCGGGCATGGCAAAGGTCCGCTCCGCCCCGGTCCGGGCCTCGGCCACCACCCGGACCACGGCCGGAATCACTTCGCCCGCCTTCTCGATCACCACCCGGTCCCCGATCCGGATGTCCTTGCGGGCGATCTCCTCCTCGTTGTGGAGGGTGGCCCGGCTCACCGTGGAGCCCGCCACCGGCACCGGGTCCAGCTCGGCCACCGGGGTGAGCACCCCCGTGCGCCCCACCTGGACCACGATGTCGCGCAGCCGGGTCTGGGCCTGCTCGGGCTCGTACTTGAAGGCGATGGCCCAGCGCGGGCTCTTGGCCGTGTAGCCCAGTTCCTCGTAGGTCGTGCGTTCGTTGACCTTGATCACCGCCCCGTCGATGCCGAAGGGAAGCGAGGCCTTCCGCTCCGCCAGCTCGTGGATGGCCGTCCGGACCGCTTCGAAGTCCGGGCAGGGCTTGTGCCAGGGGGCGATCCTGAGCCCGGCGTCCCTGAGTCCCTGAAGCAGTTCCTCGTGGGTGGGCGGATTCCAGCCATCGAGCTCGCCGCAGGCATAGAAGATGGCATCCAGCGGACGGGTGGCCACCAGCTTGGGGTCGAGCTGCTTCAGCGACCCGGCGGTGGCGTTGCGGGGATTGGCGAACGCCTCGAGGCCGTCGGCCTGGCGCTGGTCGTTGAGCTTCCGGAACCCTTCATTGGGCATGAAGGCTTCTCCCCGCACCTCGATCACCGCAGTCTCGGCCAGCGGCCCCTCCAGCCGGAGCGGGATGGACCGGAGGGTCCGCAGGTTGGCGGTGATGTCGTCCCCGGTCTCCCCGTCGCCCCGGGTGGCCCCCAGCACCAGCCGTCCCTGTTCGTAGCGCAGGGAAATGGCCACCCCGTCGATCTTGGGCTCGACCACGTAGGTGTACGGGTGGTCGCCGAGGATCTTCCGAACGCGGGCGTCGAACTCGCGGAGCTCGTCCTCGCTGTAGGTGTTGCCCAGGCTGCGCATGGGCTGGGCATGGCGCACCGGGGCGAATCCCGTCAGGGGTTCGCCGCCGACCCGCCGGGTGGGCGAATCCGGGTCGGCCAGCTCCGGATGGGCCGCCTCCAGCGCGGCCAGCTCCTCGAGGAGGCGGTCGAACTCGCGGTCGGAAATCTCGGGCTGGGCCTCGACGTAGTAGAGCCGATTATGGCGGTTCAGCTCGCGGCGAAGCCGCTCGATTCGCTGGGCGGGGGGCGTGCTCATGGGCGCATTCTACCCGCC
>PXDE01000285.1 GCA_003566475.1 PVC group bacterium
AATCGGGAAGACATCCAGTGTGGTGATCACAATGCTGTCACATAAGGCCGCTGAAACCAGTGTATCGTAATAAGTGCCTGAAGAGGTTTGCCATGCTCCACCAACAAAGAGGCTGTCGCCGTCACAAATTCTGATGGTGTAATTGTGGTAAACCCGTGGCGTAACATTGAGTAACACTGTGATGATGCTATCACACAGATAATGGTTCACCAAGGTGTCGTAATAGGTTCCTGCAAACTGTTGGTATGCGCCCTGAACGAAGAAGCTGTCACCTTCACAAATGGTTACAGAGATCTGGTGATGCGAGGATGGGTTTACAGTGAGCAACGTGGTAACAATACTATCGCAACCAAGATGGGTAGAGAGGGTGTCGTAATAAACCCCCGTTACAGTTTGAAGTGCTCCGCCTGCCCAATAGCTCTCACCATGGCAAATTGTAACGTGGTTGGTCTGGTAAGCCAGTGGGTTAATGGTCAGTACAAGTGTCGCAAGTGAATCGCATCCATAGGAAGTGACCAGGGTATCGGTGTATGTTCCGGCCACTGTATAGGCATTGCCTCCCCACATGTAAGGCACCTGGTTCTGGCAAATCACAACATAGGTGGTGCTGTACCCTATCGGGTCTACCGTAAGGTGGAGGGTCGCAATTGAATCACATCCAAACTGATTGACCAAAGTGTCGATGTAAGTACCCGTAGTAAAATACGGGTTGCCATTCCAAACGTAAGGAAGCTGGTTGAAACAGATGGTGTCTGTCGTAAAGCCATACGTTACAGGATGAACAGTCAAGTGTAATGTGGCCACCGAATCGCAACCGTATTGATTGGTTAAGACCGCTGTATAGGTACCGGGAGCAGAATATGTAACACCGTTCCAGGTGAGTGACTGGTTGTCGCAGATCGTATCGTAGGTAATACTGGTTGTTACAGGATGTGTGTAGAGCTCTAACGTTGCCACTGAATCACATCCAAACTGGTTGGTTAAGGTTACTGTGTAGGTTCCCGCAGCGGAGTAAATGTTTCCGTTCCAGGTTAACGTGTGATTGGCACAAATGGTATCAAACGTTACGCTGTATGTTACCGGAAGTATATGGAGGTGAAGTGTTGCCAGTGAATCACATCCGTATGTTGTTACCAGTGTATCAGTATAGACACCGGGCAGGTGATAGAGGTTGCCACCCCATAAGTAGGGCAATTGATTGTCACAAACGGTGTCGTAGGTTACACTAAATCCAATCGGATCAACCCACAGATCCAGCGTGGCAATAGAGTCGCATCCGTACTGATTAACCAGCGTTACACTGTGCAGACCGGCAGTCATGTAAAGGTTGCCATTCCAAGAATAGGGTAAGTGGTTAAGACAGATGGTGTCATGGGTCATGCTGAAGGTTACAGGGTTCACCGTCAGATAAAGGGTGGCAATTGAATCGCAACCGAACTGGTTCGTGAGCGTGTCAATGTAGGTGCCGGATAATGTATAGGTGTTTCCATTCCAGGTAAACGACTGATTGTCGCAGATGGTAGCGTAGGAGGCCCCATGGGTTACCGGGTTGACAGTCAGTTGTAATGTGGCAATTGAGTCGCAGCCATATTGGTTGGTAAAGGTAACATGATAGGTGCCTGATGCTGTATAGGTGTTTCCGTTCCACAGGTAAGGCAGCGCATCGTCGCAAATAGTATCCACTAACGTACTGTAGGTAGTGGGGTTCACGGTAAGATCAAGAGTTACAATTGAGTCACAGCCTGTAACGATGCTTGGCAGGGTATCAATATAGATACCGGTAGCACTGTATGGGTTACCGTTCCAGACAAACGGCGTCTGGTGGTCGCAGATCACAGCCGTGGTGGTTCCGAAGAGCGTTGGGTTAACGGTGAGATTCAGCGTTGCAATGGAATCACAACCCGTGATGGTACTGCTCAAAGTATCAATGTAAACGCCAGTCGTGGTATAAGGCACTCCATTCCATACGTAAGGCAACTGGTGGTCGCAGATCACAGCCGTAGTGGTTCCGAAGAGGGTCGGGTTCACGGTAAGATGAAGGGTTACAATCGAGTCGCAACCTGTAATGGAAGTGAGTGTATCGATAAAGATTCCCGTGACCGAGTAGGGGTTACCGTTCCATACATATGGCGCCTGGTGGTCGCAGATCACTGCCGTAGTGGTGCCGTAAAGTGTTGGATTAACGGTTAGGTCGAGGGTTACAATCGAGTCGCAACCTGTGATGGAAGAGAGAGTGTCAATAAAGATGCCTGTGACCGAGTAGGGGTTACCGTTCCAGACAAACGGTGCCTGGTGGTCGCAGATGACGGCCGTTGTGGTTCCGAAGAGGGTTGGGTTGACGGTCAGATCGAGGGTTACAATCGAGTCGCAACCTGTAATGGATACCAGTGTGTCGATAAAGATGCCTGTGACGGAGTATGGGTTACCGTTCCATACAAATGGCGCCTGGTGGTCACAGATCACTGCTGCGGTGGTTCCGAAGAGCGTTGGGTTGACAGTCAAGTCGAGGGTGGCGATCGAATCACATCCAGTGATCGAAATCAGTGTGTCAACATACATGCCCGTAATGGAGTATGGGTTACCGTTCCATACAAACGGT
>PXDE01000400.1 GCA_003566475.1 PVC group bacterium
CTGGTGGTCGCCGACGACACCGCCCGGCTCCCCGACCTGATCCAGGCCTCGGCCCGGCTGAACTCGAACACGGTGTATCAGGACGGGTTCATGGACGTGGGACTCCATGTCCGGACGGGCCGGACCACGGACTGGACGTCGGCTATCCGGGCCGCGCACGGGAATACCTCCCATGTGATCGGCGTGCATGGGGACGGCACGGTGGTCCGGTTCCGGGGCCATTGGCAGGGCGACGGGAACGGGGCGTTCCCGCACCTCCTGCTCACCGAAGGCGGGCGGATGGTGTTCGAGGCGGAGGCCCGGGTGGACCTGGTCCAGGCCCGGAGCTACTTCACCCGGCAGCTCTGGGTCTGGGGTGACGGCACGGGGACGCTGGAACTGGCCGAAGGATTCGTGGCCGACCGCACCCGGTCGGACCCGGTGGACGACGCCCTGGGCACGGTCCGGCTGGGTGGGGCGACCCTGATCACCCATCACACCCGCAACATGCCCCAGAACACGCGCTCGGACGGGCGGGGCGGCATCTATCCGAACGGCCACGTTGTGTTCGAGCGCGTGCCCGGCAACACCTGGCGGGTGCTCACCAACCACCAGACCTATGCGGCCCAGGTCGATTTCCGCACCTCGGGGGTGATCGACACCCAGGCCCATCTGACCCACACCGGCCAGCGACGGATCGCCCTGCCCGTGAACGACACCGGGCACTTCACGTCCTCGGGCGCGTTCCGGACACTGGCCAACGATGTCGTCATCACCAAGCGCGGACCGGCCATGCTGAGTCTGGAGGGAGAGCAGGCCTACCGGCCGGGCGCGGTCATCGAGGTCGAGGAGGGTCTTCTGCGGGTCTGCACGGACCCGGGGATGGGCGCGCGGACCGATGCGCAGGCGGGGCCGTATCTGACGATCCGGGTGAGGAGCCGGGGACGGCTCCACCTGACCGCGCCGGTGCTCCGCCTGGCCCGGATCGAACTGCACGACGAGGCCGAGGCCTGGCTCGACCGGGACTGCGTTCTCGATCTGTCGGGCGGGCTGTTCGTGGCCGAAGGCGCGACCTTCCACCAGGCCGGGGAGGTGCGCGGCACGCGGGAGGGGACGGGGCAGGTGATCGAATAGGCGTTCCCCGCCACAGCCTATCGGACCACAGAGGTCGCGGAGGTTACAGAGGTTCGCGGAGGAAGGAGAGGAAGGGAGCCGCCGGACGCCACCGTAGCTCCCACTTCCAAGTGGGAGTTTCCGCACGCTCGCGCACCTGTGCCCCCAGGAACGCCCAATCGGAATTGGGCGCTACGTCCCTTCGGCTCCCCCTTCCCCTATTCGTGTGCATTCGCAGCTTGCCCTACGAAGCGGCTGCGCGAAGTAGGGTCCATTCGTGGTTCTCCCCGATGGCTCGGGCCTTCCGGGGTGCTGGGGGCGTCGCGCTCGGTATAGAGATGGCAGGCCACGTGGGCCGGGCCGTCCTGGACCAGGGCGGGGCAGACCGAGTCGCAGGGCTCGAACCTCCGCGGGCAGCGGGGATGGAAGCTGCACCCGCCGGGCAGGCGGGCGGGGTCGGCGACCTCGCCGGACAGGGCGAAGGCCAGCCGGCGGTCCGGGTCCGGGCTGGGCACGGCCGAAAGCAGGGCCCGGGTGTAGGGGTGCCGGGGGTTCTCGAACAGCTCGTCGGTGGGGGCCAGCTCGACCAGCCGCCCCGCATACATCACGGCCACCCGGTCGGCGATATGCCGGACCACGCTCAGGTCGTGGGCCACGAAGATGGTGGTGAGCCCCAGCTCCTCCTGAAGATCCTCGAGCAGATTGATGACCTGGGCCTGGACGGAGACGTCGAGCGCGGACACCGCCTCGTCGGCCACCACCAGCGACGGATGCAGGACGAGGGCCCGGGCGATGCCGATGCGCTGGCGCTGGCCGCCGCTGAAGGCGTGCGGATAGCGGTGCATGTGCTCGGGCTTGAGCCCCACCTTGCGCAGCATGTCGGCCACGCGGTCCTTCCGCTCGGCCCGGGTGCCCACGCGGTGGATGAGCAGCGGCTCCCCGACGATATCGCCCACCGTCATGCGCGGATTCAGCGACGAGAACGGATCCTGGAAGATCATCTGGATCTCGGTGCGCAGCCGCTTGAGGGCGGGGGCGTCGGCGGCGGCGAGGTCCACCGGTCCGCGGGAGGAGGCGAACCAGGCCCGGCCGCCGGTGGGGTCGAGAGCCCGCAGGATGGTGCGCACCAGGGTGGTCTTTCCGCACCCGCTCTCGCCGACCAGGCCGATGGTCTCGCCGGGCCGGATGGCGAAGTTGACGTCGTCCACCGCCCGCACCTCGCCGACCTTCCGGCGGACCAGCCCCTTGCGGTAGACCGGGAAGTACTTGCACAGGCCCTCGACCCGGAGCAGCGGCTCGGGCGGGGCGGCAGTTGCGGTGGTGGGGGGCTCCGAGTCTTGCATGGTCTAGGAAGGAACTCCCGCTTCCGCAGGTTCGGGGAGGTCTTCGATCTCGTGGACGCGG
This sequence comes from PVC group bacterium, assembly GCA_003566475.1. GTDB lineage: Bacteria > Verrucomicrobiota > Kiritimatiellia > SS1-B-03-39 > PXDE01 > PXDE01. Next base: position 2,497 of record PXDE01000400.1, read on the forward strand.
AGGCAGGCGGCCTCGCGGTGGTCGCCGACGGGCTCCATGGGCGGCGGGTCGCCGTGGTCGCATCGGCCCGCCTGCTGCCACGGGCAGCGCGGATGGAA
>PXDE01000598.1 GCA_003566475.1 PVC group bacterium
TGCCGAAGGCCGGGTGTCCCGGGGACAACCAGCCAAGCTCGGATGCTGGGGAGGGCATGGTCGCGGTATTCTGGCTTTCGGGGACAGCCTGGCCGGAGTACGATGCGGACATGGCCAAGGCCAACCGATGCTCCGAGGCGGGGTGGGTATACCATCTCACTCACCGCTGCCATGACCGCGCGTTCCTGCTCCGGTTCGCGAGAGATCGCGACACCTGTCGGCGCATGCTGCGCGACCGGCTGCATCGCTACCGCGCGGCCGTGGCGCGTGGGCTCGGGATGCCGGAGGGGACCGCGCGGAGAGGAGAACGGGGTCGGACCACGTTTAGCCGTTGACGGGCAGTGATTTAGCCTTATCCGACGGGTCTGTGGAGCGCTATGGCGCGATTTTTGGGGCCGGAAATCGGGCTATACGGCGGGACGGCGAGGTCGTAGGCTACCGGCATGCCACGGGCGAACCGTCATATCCTGGCCGGGTATACCTGCCACCTGCTCTGAGACACCATGCTCGCGCGACACGCTGGAGCCACGGCTGGAAGCCGTAGCTACGGCGCACGCGCACGCGCCACCCGTAGAAACGGCTTCCAGCCGTTTCCTCCCGCGTGCCGTCTCACCCTTCATCCGGCTGGCCCACCGTGCCAGCGGCCCTCACTGCACGGAGACACGCTGAAGAATGCCGCTCTCTCTCGCAGACTCGGTCGAGCGGCCGCCACAGGGCGTAGGGCACCCCCATGGCGTCTCATTGCCCACATCCGGATGAGCCTAACGGCCCAGCGGCTTCGACTGACCACCGATCACTGATCACTGATCACTGATCACTGACCAGGGGGCCGGCTCAGTCCATGGCCTGCATGCGGGCTTCCTCGCGGATGCCGGGGAAGCGGGGATGGGCGCGGAAGCGGGCGAACTCGGCGCGGTCGAGGAGGCTGTCGGCGAGGACGGCGTTGACCAGCACCAGGTGGTCGAGCCAGTCCATGAGCAGGTCGGGCTCCCCGGCCCGGGCCAGGAGCAGGGTGCGCTCGGTCTGGGCCTCGCTGCGGAACGGCTCAAGCTCCAGAGCCCGCTCGCAGGCTTCGGCGGCGGCCAGGTAGTCGCCCTGGTCGGCGAGCTGCCGGGCCTGGGCCAGCCAGGCGTCGGCGGTGGCGAGTTCCCCAAGCTCGTCCGCGGTCTCGCCATCCCCGGGCTCGGATCGGGGCCAGACCGCCCACACCGCCAGCGGTAGCAGGAAGGCGAGCAGGGCGAGCAGACGGGAATGACGCCCGGGAGGGCGGGCCGAAGGTCGTTTCATCCGGAAACTATGCTATGGTTGCCGCATGCAGGCAACCCGAAGACCCTGGCCCATCGTCCTTCCCGTGATGTGGGCGGCCCTGGCGGTGACCCAGATTCTCTGGGCGGGGTACCGGTTCGGGGCCGGGAATCAGGGGATCCAGGTCACCTTCCTGCGTCACCTCCGCGACCCTGCCGCCATGGCCCACGACCCGCTGGTGGGAACCCTGGCCTCCTATCCCACCTGGCTCTTCCCCGCTCTGGCCCGCCTCTGGCCTGCGGGCATCGAGCTCGAGGCGTTCTATCTGGTGCTGCATCTCGCGACCTGTGTCCTGCTGTTCGCGGCGGTCCACGTTCTGGCCCGGACGCTCCAGGCCGGACGGACGGGGGCCTGGCTGGCCCTCCTGCCGCTGGCGGGCGGGCATCTGGCCGGCCTGGCCGAATCGGGGCTCTACTCGCCCGGGTTCACCCACACCTTCGCCGCGCTGCCTCTGGCCCTGTTCGCGGTGAACTTCGCCTTCCGGCGCCGGTGGCTCCTGGCCGGGGCGCTGGTGGGGCTGACCTTCAACATGCATGCCCTGACCGCCGCCTACGCCGGGGCGGTGCTGGCGGCGGTGGGGCTGACCGGCCTGCGCCGCCGCGAATTCACCACGCTGGCGCTGGGCGGCCTGGGGGCCGTGGTCCTCGCGTCGCCGACCCTCGTCCAGATGGCGGCCTCCGGGGGACGCGGGTTCGACGCGCACTGGCTGTGGCTGCTTCGGGTGCGCTCCCCGCACCATGTGTTCCCCTCCTCGTGGTGGGCGGCCGGGCGCCCCGACCTGACGCGCTTCACGGCCATGGTGGCCCTGGGCGCGGTGGCCTGGACGGCCGTTCCGCCCGGGCGATCCCTGCGGCGGCGGCTGCTCGCCGCCGCGCTCGCGCTGGGGATCCTGCTGGTGGCGGGCGCGGTGGCCGCGGAATGGCGGCCGGTTCCGCTGGTCCTTCGGGCCCAGCTCTTCCGGGCCAGCGGCTGGCTGGTGCTGGGCTCGGTGATCGGCATGTCGAGGATGCTCGCCCGATCCCTGCACGAGGTGCGTCGGACCCCCTCGGCCGGCCGCGCCCTGCTCGCGGCGGTGTCCGCCCTGGCCTGGCTGGCCTTGGCCGTGCCGGGGGCGCAGGGGCTGACCCCGGTCATGCTGGTGGCCCTGGCCTCCGCCGGATGGATGACGGGGCGGCTGCATCCGGTTTCGGCGGCGGCCGCCGGGGGCGCTCTGGTGGTGGCGCTGGCGGCGGAACGGCATCTGTCGGTGCCGGTGTGGCCGGGACTGCCGCCGGTTCTGCTCGCGGCGGGGGCGGTCGCGCTGGCGGGGGCGGCGGGGGCCTGGGCGATCCGCCAGGCCCTGGCCCGCCCGTGGGTCGGCGCGGCGCTTTCGCTGGTGCTGCTGGGCGGACTGTCGGCGGGTGTCCACCGGGTGGCGGCCCGCGAAGGGCAGGGGAGCGACGACGACTGGGTGGACATTCAGCGGGCGACCCGGGGGCGTACCGCGCCTCAGGACATGGTGCTGGTGCCCCCGGACCGGGGCGGGTTCCGCCTCCATTCCGAGCGGGCGGTGGCCGGGGAATGGCGGGACGGGACTCAGCAATTCTTCAGTCCCGCGTTCGCGGCGGCCTGGTGGCGGCGGATGCAGCTCCTGCAGCCGGGGCTGGAGGCCGACGACGAGGGGCGGATCGTTCAGCGGGGGGCGCCCTGGGCCCAGCGGACCGACCGCGACCTGGCCGGCCTGGCCGAGGCCGTGGGCGCGCGGTGGATCGTGGCCCCGCCGTCCGACGCGCGGATCCTGCCCATGGTCTACGCCAATCCGACCTGGGCCCTGTACCGGGCCCAACTCCCCCCGCCGCCTCCCCTGCCCGAGGTGCCCGAGGACGCGGTGGATGCGGAGAGCTGGATCGCCCAGGAGGAGTTCATGCGGGACGTGGTGGAGCCTGCCATCCGGAAGCACCGCACCCAGCGGGTGACGCTGCGGCTGGAGGGCCCTGACGGGCGGACCCTGACCGGCGTTCCGGTCGCCCTCCGGCAGGTCAGCACGCCCTTTGGCTTTGGTTCCGCGCTCGACCACTTCGCCGAGCCGGCCGCGCCGTCCCGCGGATTCAGCCCGCCGGTGGTGGACCCCCGGGTTCTGGACCGGTTCAAGGAGCTCTTCAACTACAGCATCATCGGCTACAGCGGGAAATGGGACACCATCGAGCCCGTCCCCGACCGGCCGGAGTACCACCACCTCGACGCCTACATCGACTGGTGCGAGGCCAACGACATCCGGGTGGAGTACCATTTCGTCACCGGCTACCCGCCGCGCTGGCTCCGGGGGCGGCCGGTCGAGGAGCGCCGGGAGCGGCTGCTCGCCCATGCCCAGGCCCTGTGGGAGCGCTACGCCGACCGGGTGGAGCACTGGCAGATCGTCAACGAGAAGCACCTGCTCCACGAGTCGCCGGTGGTGTTCGAGTGGATGCGGGCCCAGAATCCCGACGTGTCGCTGGGGGTGAGCGACTGCGCCCGCTTCTTCTCCCGTCATCCCGACGAGCGGCGCCGGGAACGCGACCTGCTGCGGGGGCTCGACGCCGTGCATTGGCTCACGGGAAGCCAGGAGGTGCGGGTCGACTTCTTCGGCCTGCATGGTCACCGTCCGTTCGGCCTCTGGGCCGACCCGCGGGAGATCTATGAGGTGCTGGACCGGTTCCAGGAGGAGGGGCTGCGGGTGCACCTCAGCGAGTTCGGCATCCACCTGGACCGGCCCATCGTGGGCGGGGTTCGCGAGGGGAGCTGGACCGAGGAGCTGCAGGCCGACTACTACGAGCGCTTCTTCCGGATCTGCTTCAGCCATCCCGTGGTGGACTCGATCAATCTCTGGGGCATGGGCCCCACGACGTGGATGGCGGGAGCGGGCCTGCTCGACGAGAACTATGAGCCCAAGCCGGCGTTCCACGCCCTGAAGCGGCTGATCACCGAGGAGTGGAGGACGAACCTCCGGACCCGCACCCACCCCCGCACCGGCGACCTGGCCTTCACGGGGTTCCATGGAACCTACGAGATCGAGGTCACCGGCCCGGACGGCGAGGCGCTGGAGGGAACCTTCGATCTGACCCCCGGCCTGGACCGGGCCTCCGTGCGCCTGCGTCCGGCGGCGCTCTGAGCGGGGGCGGTTCGGACTGAACTGCTCTGAGACACCATTGCACTCAGTCCCCTACAAACCACTGCTTGTCAACGGGATGCCCCCGACGTGGCACGGCGCTTCCAGCCCGTGCCCGAGCGAGCCTCGGTCCTGGAACGACCATGGTCGGCGAAAGGGCTGTTCATGGCCGGATCGGGACCAGACCTCGCTCGGCACCGGGCTAGAAGCCCGGGCCACGGGGCGCCGCCTGGCAGCGGCTTCACTTCGTCAATCGTACCTCGTCAATCGTCAATCTTCGGTTTCCGCGAATCTCGTACCGATCACGGATCACCGATCACGGCTCACGCCCGCCACCTTCGGCCGGCTCATGGCGTCCGCCATCGTGGGGGCTGTACAAGGTCGGCGAACCGTTCTACGATACGGGCATGATTGAGCAGACCCTTAGCGCCATGGAGCAGCGGGTGCGCGAGGCCCCGGCGCTCCGGGACGACACCCGGGCGGACCTGCTGCGGCTGGTCGAGCATCTCCGGGCCGAGGTGGAGCACCTGGCCGAGTCCGAACCGGAGCCGGCGGCGGCCATCGCCGGCCTGGCCGACCGGTCGGCCGAGGAGGCCACCCGGGACGGCGCGACGCGGGAGGACCTCGACACGTCGCTGGAGGGTCTCACGGAGTCCGTGCACAAGTTCGAGGCGTCGCACCCGAGTCTGGTGGAAATCGTCAACCGCATCTGTGTCCAGCTTTCGGATCTGGGCATCTGAGGAGAACGCCATGAGATCGTATGTCGCATACATCGCCCGAGTCGCGCCCCGCTTCGCGGGGACGCTCATGCTGGCTCCCGTGCTGGCCATCGGCTGCGCGGCCACCGGGGTCCGCCCCCCCGCCGAGGCGATCGAGCCCCTGGAGGACGAGGCCCAGGCCGCGGCCGAGCAGACCAACGTGGAGTTCGCCAACGCGGCCGCCGGCTCCAGGGTGACCGTGTCGTCGACGAGTCTGGACGCGGAGGGCGAATCGCCCCCGGAGGCGCTGGTGGACGGCGACCCGCTGACCCGGTGGTCGAGCGCCTATGCCGAGCCCCAGACCGTGGAACTCGCCCTGGACCGGCCGGTGGCCTCCTCCCGCATCGTGCTGCACTGGGAGACGGCGGCGGCCCGCGAGTACCGGGTGGAGGTGTCCACCGATGGCGAGACGTGGGCGACGGTCCACGAGATGGAGGACGGCGCGCTCGGCCCCCGGACGGACGAGGTGAAGTTCGAGGTCCGCGAGGTCCGGGGCATCCGCCTGCATCTGCTCCGCCGGGTGAACCCGGATTGGGGGTTCTCCCTCTACCAGATCCAACTGATCCCGGAGGCCGCGCCCTGATGGGGCGGCCGACGTCGCGCATGGCGCGGTTCGTTCGCCCTGGATGGTGCGGGAGCGCGGTCCCGGTGCGGATGCGGAAGCCGGGGGCGGCGCGGCCCATCGAGCGGGGCCGGGCTCCGTGAGGGAGCCGCTGGGGCCGGGCGATGTCTGGCGGACCCCGGAGCGGCCGTCCGCGGCCTGGCGGCGCCTCCTGCCCAGCCTGGGGTTCTACGCGCCCACGCTGAGGATCGTGTTCCGGTCCTCCTGGCTGGCGGCCCGGGGGCGCTATGGCGATGCGGAATGGGTCGAGGCCAGCCGGGGCATCCAGGAGGCCATGGAGGCGACCGGGGCCCGGTGCGAGGTGTCCGGGCTCGACACCCTTCGGAATCTGGACGGCCCGGCGGTGATCGTGGGCAATCATATGAGCACGCTGGAGACCTTTCTCCTGCCCGGCATGGTGCGGCCGTTCCGGCCCGTGACCTTCGTGGTGAAGCAGTCGCTGGTGAAGGTCCCCGTGTTCGGTCCGGTGATGCGCAGCCGCGATCCGGTGGTGGTGGGCCGCAGGGATGCCCGCTCGGACTTCCAGGCCATCCTGCAGGGCGGCAAGGCCCATCTCGACAAGGGGATGTCCATCATCGTGTTCCCTCAGACCACGCGGACCCCGGTCTTTCAGACGCGGCAGTTCAACAGCATCGGGGTGAAGCTGGCCCGCGCGGCGAAGGTGCCGGTGATTCCGCTGGCTCTGCGCACCGACGCCTGGCCCCTGGGCAAGCCCTGGAAGGATCTGGCCCGGATCCGCCCCGAGCGGCCGATCCGGTTCGCGTTCGGCCCGGCGATGACCCTGGAAGGCGCCGGAAAGGCCGAGCAGACCCGGGTGGTGGCGTTCATCGCCGACCATCTCCGCGAGTGGGGCGCCCCGGTCGAAGACGGTCGCTGACCCGCCGGCTCCGGTCAGCGGAAGACGAGCACCAGGATCAGCGTTCCGTCGTCGTGGGGCACGCCGCCGAGGACGGAGGGGGTGCGGCGGTCGGTGACCACCTCGGTCCCCAGCAGCATCTGGCTGCCGCGCATCCAGCGCACGTGGGCGGCGATGCGGCCGCCCCGGCCGCGGGTGCGGATGTGGGCGGTCATGCCGTGGCCGAGGTTCAGGGTGGCCTCGCCCTCGTGGCCGGGGAAGGTGACGCCGGTCTGGCCCATGAAGGCATAGGCCTCGAAGGGGAAGATCCGCCGCAGCCGGTACTCCACGAAGTCGAGGCGCGCGTCCTGGGCGACCCGACGGTTGGAGGCGTGGATGAGGGTGGCCTGGATCTCGAGCGCCCGGGCGGTCCCGCCGCCAAGGGCGGTGAGCACGAGGGCCAGGGCGAGACCGCGAAGGGACCGGATCATGACCCCGCGCCTCCGCCGTCCGGCTCGTCGGGAACCATCAGCCAGACGATCATCATGCCGGACTCGGCGTCGCGGTAGACCATGGAGCCGGCGCCGGGCACGTCGGATTCGACATGGGCGACCTCCGCCCCGCCGATGTCGCGGGAGGTGCCCAGCCAGAGACCGAGGCCCGCGGCGGCAACCACCAGGGTGGTGGCGGAGGCCAGCCGCCAGAGCCAGGCCCATCCCGGCGCGGCCGTCCCCGCAAGCTGGGGTTCGACCTGGGCCCACATCTGGGCGGCCGACGGCATGCGGTCGGGGGCGGGGCGGGCCCGAAGCCCGTCCCGGGCCGCTTCGCAGGCCCGGAGGAAGGCCTGGGCCTCGGGGGTGTCGGGGAGGGCGTCGGCCCGGCCCTCGTCCCAGGCCTGGCTCCATGTCTGGATGGTTCGCGGGTCGGGTTTCACAGCAGATCCTTCATCTGTTCCTGGACGGCCTGACGGGCGTAGTACAGGCGGGACATCACGGTTCCCACCCGGCACCCCGTGGCGGCGGCGATCTCCTCGTAGCTCATGCTGTCCACCTCCCGCATCCAGAGGGCGGTGCGATGGGTGGGCGAGAGGGTCTCCAGCACCTCGTGGAAGCGGCGCTGGATGTCGTCACGCTCGGCCTCGCGGTCGGGCCGGGAGGCCACGCTGGGCGCGGTCTCCACGTCGTGGTGCTCGGGATAGGCGATGGCCGGATCCCACTCGCTCTCCGGACGGCGCTTGCGCCGACGCAGGAAGTCCACCGCCGTGAAGGTGCCGATCCGGTAGAGCCAGGTATAGAACGCGGACTGCCCCCGGAACGAGCGGAGCCGCTTCCAGGCCTTGATCCAGACCTGCTGCTCCAGCTCCTCGGCGTCGGCGGCGTTGCCCACCATCTGGACGAGGAGGCCGAACAGCCGATGGTGGAAATGGTGTACGAGTCGTCCGAATGCATCCTTGTCGCCTTGCCGGGCCCGCTCCACCCACGTCTCGACCTCGAGACCGGCCTGGGGGTCGGGTTCCATTGGGTTGGACGGTGGGGAGGGGGGCCTATTCATGACCCGGCCGCCGGGCCCGTCCCCCCGGCCCGCTAGATCCCGATGTCGGCGAGGTAGGCCTGGGCGGACTGGAGCAGGTGGTCGGGCTGGAAGGGCTTGGTGATGATGAGCTCCGGCCGCATCTCGCCGAAGTTGGCCGCCGCCTGCTCCGCGCTCAGCCCGGTGACCACGATCACGGGCAGGCTCTGGTTCTGCTGCCGGATCTCCACGAACGTCCGCGAGCCATGCTGTCCCGGCATGATCAGGTCGAGAACGATCAGCGCGATCTCAGGATGCTGGAGGAGCAGGTGGAGGGCCTCGTAGCCGGTCTGGGCCTCCAGGATGGGAAGGCCCATGGGGCGCAGGGTCCGGCCGATCAGGTCCCGGGCCTCCTTGCTGTCGTCCACCACCAGGATGGCCGGCTCGGCGCTGGTCTGCCGCTCGGCCGGGGTCTCCCCCTCCGGCGTCGCGACCTCGTCGGCCTGGGCCAGTTCGGTGAGGGCCGGGGGCACGTACATGTGGTGGGCGTCCATGAAGGCGGCGAGATCGCCCGGACGGATCAGGTTCTTGCCGCCCACCGTGCGGTAGGACGGCAGCTTGCCCTCGCGGATCCAGCAGCACACCGTGTTGCGGGTGACCCCGCACAGCGTGGCCACTTTGGGAGCGGACAGGAAGGTAGGCTGGGGAAGGTCAGACGGTTTCATGCCGCCTACCATACCCGGAAATCCCGGTTCGTGAACAGAAAACTTCGCTCCCGCCGGCTAGGGCCGGCCCCGGCCGTGGAGGCGGGTGCAGGCGGCCAGGCGCTCGCGGGCCTCGGCGTCGAGGCCGTGCTCGGTGAGCCGCCACCGCCAGTTGCCGGCCGACCGGCCCGGGACATTCATGCGGGCGGAGCTGCCCAGGCCCATCACGTCCTGCACGGGGACCACCACCCAGCGGGCCTGCGAGCCGAGGGCGAGGTCGATGAGGGTCCAGTGGATGTCGTGGCTGGTGGTGCCGAGGTCGCGCAGAATGATCTCCTGCTGGCGGCTGATGTCGGCGGCCGACCGGGGGTCGCCGTCGGACGTGCCCCAGAACCAGCCCAGCAGGGTGTCGTTGTCGTGGGTGCCCGTGTAGACCGCCCGGTTCTCCGGGCACTCCCGGGGCCGGAAGTTCAGCGCGGGCCGGTCGTGGCCGAGCAGGAACTGCAGCACCAGCATGCCGGGCAGCCCGAACGCGTCGCGCAGGGCCTCCACCTCGTGGGTGATCAGCCCCAGATCCTCGGCGATGAAGGGCAGGCCGCCCAGGGCGTCCCGCACGGCCTCGAAGAAGGCGGCGCCGGGGCCGGGGCGCCAGGCGCCCTCGACCGCCGTGGGACAGTCGGCGGGGATCTCCCAGTAGGCCTCGAATCCCCGGAAGTGGTCGATCCGGATGCGGTCGCACTGCTCCAGGGTCCGCCGCAGCCGGGCCACCCACCAGCCGTACCCCTCGTCGGCATGCCGGTCCCAGATGTAGAGCGGATTTCCCCAGCGCTGGCCGGTCTGGCTGAAGTAGTCCGGGGGCACGCCGGCCACGACCTCCGGCCGGCCGGCGCGGTCGAGGTGGAACAGGTCGGGCCGGGCCCACACGTCGGCGCTGTCGTGGGCGGCGAAGATGGGGAGGTCGCCCCAGATCTCGATGCCCAGCCGGTTGGCCTCCTCGCGCAGCCGCCGCCACTGGCGGTCGGCCAGGAACTGCTGGATGGCGACGCGGCGGATGGCCTCCGCGTGCCGGTCGCGGGCCAGGGCGAGCGCGGACCGCTCGCGGCGGCGGAGGGGGGCGGGCCACTCGGTCCAGGCCCGCAGGCCCTGGGCCTCCTTGATGGCCGCGTAGAGCGCGAAGTCGGGCAGCCAGCCCTCCTCCCGCTCCAGGAACGCCCGGAACTCGGCCCGCCATCCGGCGGGCGGCCGCCGGGCGAACCGGTCGGCCGCCCGGGCCAGCAGCTCCTGGCGGGCCGGGATCACCTTGCCGTAATCCACATACTCGTTGGAGAAGAGGGGGAAGGTGTCGAGCTCGCGGGCGGTCAGGAGCCGGACCTCGTGCAGATCCTCGAAGCTGATGAGCAGGGGATGGAGGGCGAAGGAGGACAGGCACTGGTACGGCGAGTCCCCGTAGCTGGTCGGGCCCAGTGGCAGCACCTGCCAGATCCTCTGGTCCATGTCCACCAGGTGCCCCAGCCACCGGCGGGCGGCGGGGCCGAACGAGCCCAGACCGAACCGGCCGGGCAGGGAGGTGGGATGCAGCAGCACGCCGGACCGGCGGGCGGCGTCAGCCCTTGAAGATGAAATACTTGCGTCCTGCATAATTGATGAGCACCGCGGTTACCACCCGGAACAGATTGGCGATGGTGGTCTCCAGGGCCAGCAGGCGGATCATGGCCACGCCGCCCGCCCAGCCGGCGAGAAAGGAGAGGATCGAGACCAGGTAGAACAGGAGGATCTCATGATGGATCCGGTGGCGCCCCGTCTCGAAGACCCACTTGATGTTGAGAAGGTAGGCCACGCCATTGCCGACCAGGAAGCCCAGAGAGGTATTGATGCTGAAATTCCGAAGGCGGAGGGCCTCCTGAACCGTCGGGGCCGACCAGCCCAGCACGTGGTCGAGGATCTGAAGGGCCGTGTCGTCAGGGCCGAGGGCGGGGATCACGCTCAGGGAAAGGGCATAGAACACCAGCTGGTCGGCGGCCAGGGCGCCCACCCCGGCGATGCCGTACTTGATGAACTGGACGGCCGGATGGGTGTCCTTGCGCAGCCAGCGCCGCCAGGCCGGGCCTCCGTCCCCCGCGTCGGGCATGGTCAGCGGCCCAGAATCCAGGCCCGGACGGGTTCGGGAAGGGCGGTGACCGTCTCGATCACCGCGTCCTCGTCGCCATGCTCGCCGGGAACGCGGACCACCTCGCCCGCCTTTCGGCCCATGAGCGCCTGGGCCAGCCGGGTGGTGGAGGCGATGATATGCAGATCCTCGTCCCGGTCCCATTCGCCCAGAACATGGTACGTCTCGTCCTGCGCGGCCCCCGCCCGGCGCAGGCGGACCGCCATGCCCGGAATCACCGTCCGCGAGCTGACGCCCGCGAAGTCGGTGGGCCGGACCTGCTTGAGCATGGTCTGCAGCTCCTCCTGCCGCCGCATGAGCACCGCCTGCATCTCCTTGGCCGACTTGAACTCGCTGTTCTCGCGCAGGTCCCCGTAGCTGCGGGCGACCGCGATGTCGCGGCTGTTGGCCGGGATCTCCTCCTGGACCAGCTTCTCGAGCTGGCGGCGGCGCTCCTCGTAGCTGCGCTGGGAGGTCACCCGGGCCTGGGCCCGCGCCGCCTCGTTCTCGGTGACGGTCGCGGCCACCTCCGACTGGAGCTGAGGGTCGGCCTTGATCATCTGACCCATCACGGAACGCCGGTCCAGGGTGTCGAAGGCCGTGGAGTTCTGAACCTTCTGGAACAGCTCCTTGCGCTCGGCCGCCGACGACCGCTCGAA
>PXDE01000353.1 GCA_003566475.1 PVC group bacterium
CGGGCCGGGCCATATTGGCCGAGGACCAGTAGGTCCTGATCGCCCGTGACGATCAAGTCGGCACGCCCGGGGGTCACCAGACCCAGGACCGGGAGGTCGTCCGGATCGCGGCAGGCCTCCGGCGGGACCGGCCCAGGCTCATGGGTCTCCGCGTGACCGGGAGGATTCCGAGTTCCACCGGCCCGCCCTGGAGGCCCTGCTGAGCCTGGCCCGTCGTCCCGAGCCGTGGGGGCTTCCCTGGCCCTGCGTCCACGAGTTCGTGGCCATCGTCACCCATCCCCGCATCTACGATCCCCCGTCGCCGCTTCCCGTCGCCCTGGAGGCCATCGCGGTCTGGCTGGACGCCCCGGGTTGTCGGCCTCTGGCCGAGGGGTCGGGCTATTTCGGTCGCCTCCGTTCGCTTGCCCTCGGCGGCCGGGTGCATGGCCCGGCCATTCACGACGCCCGGGTGGCCGCCCTGTGCCTGCACCATGGGGTCAACGAGCTCTGGACCGCCGACCGCGACTTCGGCCGGTTCCCTGGCCTGAAGACTCGAAACCCGCTGGTAGGAACGTAGGCCTGGGGTCTGTCCCCAAGCTCCGGCGCACCGCCCATCATGGATGCCGGTCGGTTCCCCCGCCACGGCGGCGGGCATCGTCCGCGCGGCGGGGGTCCCCGGCCTGCTCATAGGCGGTGGCCAGCATGTCCCAGACCCCGGGTCGGCGGGGATCGAGGGCGGCCGCCCGGCGGAAGTGCTCCACGGCGTCGGACGCCCGGTCCTCGGCCAGCGCGCAGTAGCCGAGCCCGGCCTGGACCGGGGCGCTGGAGGCCTCGCCGCCGTCGGCCAATGTCTGGTAGAGCGCCTTGGCCCGACCGATATCGCCGATGTCGCGGAACACCTGGGCGGCGGCGAGCAGGGTGGCCGGACGATCGGGCCGCTGGCCGCCCGCGATGCGATCCCTCGCCTTCCGATACAGGTCATCGATCCGGCCCAGCCCTTCGTCCCGCAGCTCGCCAATGGCCGGGGCCAGGGGCGGGGCCAGGGCGGCCGGGACAAAGACCGCGCTGTCGCCGTCGAACCAGGCCATGACCCAGTCCGGATCCTCGCGCAGCCGCGCGATGGCGCCAGGGCCCTGCGGCCAGTGCCCAGGGACCAGCAGCAGGTCGGCGGCCGTGGCTTCGGCCAGGGCGGTCTGGTCTCCGTCCCCGCCAAAGGGCGCGGTGGCCAGGAGGCTTCCCGCAGGCGCCCCGCCATGCCGACGGGTGTCCCGAAAGACCCTCGTGTCCGGACGAAGCCAGGCCAGGGGGCCGCCATCCACGGCAAGGTGGAGCGGCCGCCGGGCGGGGCCCAGGCGGCCGAGCACCTCGGCCAGGGCCTCCGAATGCCGGGGCGCCGGGGTCAGACCGACCCGGACGCCGGCGGGGCCGGGCCGGATGGCCGCGCCCGCCGCGAGCAGGCCCGCCAGCAGAGCGGCCCCGGCCCCCGCCGCCCGGAGCTTGCCCGCGTCCGGCCCGAACATCCGGGCGGCCTGGGTCTTGGCCGCCTCCAGGACCGAGCCCGCGCTGAGGGCGAGCATGGGGAACATCAGCACCGCGAACAGGGGGCGGATGAGCATGGGCCGGAACAGCGCGGCCGCCGCCGCCCCGGCGGCCAGCGCGGACACCGCGAAGGGCAGGCGCTGCCGCTCGCTGAGCAGCCCCAGCGCGGCCACGGCATAGGAAAAGTTGACCACCACCCGCCACGAGAATCCGGCATGGAGCGCGGTGCCGAAGGGGGGCACGGTGGTGGCGAGAAAGGCGTCGGCCGAGGCGGGGTCGGTGAGGTCGGCGACCAGGTTCCGCGCGGTCCAGACCAGGAGGCGGGGGCCATAGGGATTGAGGAGGGCGCAGGCGACCATGGCCAGCGCGGGGATCCACGGGGCGAGCCGGACCGACACGGGATCCCCGGGCGCGGCGGGCTCGCGCCGCTCCCAGGCGAACAGGGCCACGATGACCGGGCCGAGCAGAAACGAGGGATGGACATTGACCCACGCCACCTGGAGCGGAAGCAGGATGCTCAGCACCTGCCCGAGGGGCCGGGGCCGGTGGGCCACCCATACGGCGACCCCGATGAACCCCACGGCAAAGGCGCGGGGCGTGTGGAGAAGCCCCGGATCGAGCAGCACGCCGGTCAGCGCGAGCGTCGCCAGCAGCGCGGGGCCCCGGCACCACGCGCGCACCACCGGGATGAGGAAGGCGAAGCCGGCCACCACCGCCACGAGGTGCAGCAGGCCGGAGAGCGCCTGGGCGTCCCGGCTCCAGAGGAGGCTCACCACCACCCCATGCAGCCAGCTCCCATACAACCAGACCGAGTCCGGGGCGGAGAACAGGAGCGGCTCCCGGGCCGGAACCCCGTGGGCCAGCACGTGCCGCCCCAGAGCGGCCGCGGTCCAGGCCTCGGGGTTGGCCGAGACCTGGGCCGCGAACAGGGCGATCAGGCCCAGTCCGAGGGCGGGCCAGAGAACGGTGTCCAGACGACGGTCTTCCGACATGGGGGAAAGGCTTGGCGACTCGGGGCCCGGCGTCAAGCGCGGAGCACAGCGATGGGGTCAGGCCTTTACCC
>PXDE01000599.1 GCA_003566475.1 PVC group bacterium
CCCGCCGGGCCCGAAAGCCGACCTCCCGGAAGAGGACGCAGAAAGCCCCGTGAGCGCCGTCACCCCCCCCAACACCCGGATGGAGCCAGAAGATGTGTAGAACAACGAGGGTTCCACCCCAGGCTGGGTAACGCGGCGGCGCCTTCAGCGCCCAGACAGGTCCGACCCATGCCTTCCTTCGACATTCGGAGTTCGACATTCGACATTCTGCGGTTTCCCCGCGCCGGCCGTACGGGCCGCGAGAATCGATAGCGATAGCGAGACGCGACGGACTGGCCCAGCCTCTCACTTCGCACATCGTCAGCTTGCCCGACGAAACGTCTGCGCGAAGTCGGTTCAACCTTCGGTTTCCGCGCATCCCGCGTCACGTATCGCGTATCCCGTATCCCGAATCGCTCCCGCCGTCTAGCCCCTCATTCGGCTGAACCCTGACCCCTCCCTCGTCGCCGCGGTCGCGCTGCGCGCTTTACGGACGGGGGGCGACCCGGTACGCTATGCCAAACGACTCCCCCGGAGGCCTATGCCCGATCCCCACGCTTCGACCGACAACCTGGCCGTGTTCTGCGACTTCGAGAATGTGGCCCTCGGGGTCCGCGACGCCCGCTACGACAAACTCGACATCCGCAAGGTGCTCGAACGCCTGCTCCTCAAGGGCAACATCGTGGTCCGCAAGGCCTACTGCGACTGGGAGCGCTACCGCGAGTACAAACGCTCCATGCACGAGGCCAACTTCGAGATGGTGGAGATTCCCCACCTCCGCCAGTCCGGCAAGAACTCGGCCGACATCCGCATGGTGGTCGACGCCCTCGACCTCTGTTACACCAAGAGCCACATCGACATCTTCGTGGTGGTCAGCGGCGACTCCGACTTCTCGCCCCTGGTCAGCAAGCTCCGCGAGAACAACAAGGTGGTGATCGGGGTGGGGGTCAAGAATTCCACCTCCGACCTGTTCATCTCGGTGTGCGACGAGTTCATCTTCTACGACGACCTCGTGCGCAAGCAGCCCCAGCGCAAGCGGCGGGCCCCCGCCGCCAAACCGGCCGCCGCCAAGAAGAAGGAGGCCGGCGAGTCGGCCGCCGCCGGGGAGAGCCCGGCCGGCGGCGGGGATTCCCAGACCGCCGAGGAGAAGCGCCAGGAGGCCTTCGACCTGGTCCTGGAGACCGTGGAGGCCCTGGAGGCCGAGCGGGGCGAGAACGCCGACATCTGGGGCTCCATGGTCAAGCAGACCCTGCGCCGCCGCCATCCCGGGTTCAACGAGAACTACTACGGCTTCCGGTCCTTCAACCGCCTGCTCGAGGACATGGCCGACGCGAAACTGCTGAAGATCGAGAGCGACGAGAAGTCGGGCGGCTACCTGGTGATCGATTATGCGGCGGATGAGTGAGATCATCGACTTCTCCGGCCTGCCCGCCGGGCCGGTCTATCCCCAGGCGGCCGCCCTGCCCTGGCGGCGGCGCGACGGGTCGCTGGAGGTGCTGCTGGTCACCTCCCGGCGGGGCCACCGCTGGGTGCTGCCCAAGGGGCTGATCAACCCCGGGGAGACCCCCGCTCAGGCCGCCGTGCGCGAGGCCTGGGAGGAGGCCGGCCTGGAGGGCGCCCAGCCCGGCCCCGGCCTCGGCCACTACCACTGCGGCAAGTGGAACGGCCGCTGCGAGGTGGACGTGTTCGCCTTCGAGGTGTCGGGCGAGCTGGCCGAGTTCCCCGAGGTCGGCCTGCGCCGCCGCCAGTGGATGTCCGCCGACGAGGCCCGGGCCCTCCTCGACGAGCCCGGCCTCCGCGCCATCTTCGACCGGTTCGAGGAGCTGATGGAGGCCTGAGCCCCTCCCCCCGCCCGAACCATGCGGTTCAGGAAGCCTTCCGAAGCTCAGGTCGCGTACTGCTTGGGGTTGATCCCGTAGCGCTGGACCTTGTAGCCGATGATCCGGTGGGTGCTCCCCAGGCTGCGGGCGACCGCCGCCATATTACCCCGCGAAGACTTGAGGGCGTCCATGATGAGGTCGCGCTCATAGGCCTCGACCATGTCCTTGAGGCTGCCCCGGGTCTCGGTGCCCGTGGCCTCGGCCGTCTGCAGGGTGGGGGGCAGGTGGTGGGGGTGCACCACGTCGCCCTCGCACACCAGCACCGCCCGCTCCAGGCAGTTCTCCAGCTCCCGCACGTTGCCCGGCCAGTGGTAGCTCATCAGCATGTCGATGACCGCGCTGGACAGCCGCCTCACGGTCTTGCGGTTCTCCTTGGCGTACTTCTCCAGGAAATGGTCGGCCAGGAGCACGATGTCGGTCTTGCGCTTGCGCAGGGGGGGCACGTAGATGGGGAACACGTTCAGCCGGTAGAGCAGATCTTCCCGGAACGTCCCCTCGCGGGCCATCTGCTCGAGGTTGCGGTTGGTCGCGGTGATGAGCCGGACGTTGGCCCGCACGGTCTGGACGCCCCCCACCCGCTCGAACGCCCGCTCCTGGAGCACCCGCAGCAGCTTGATCTGGATCAGCGGCGGCACCTCGCCGATCTCGTCCAGGAACAGGGTGCCCCCGTGGGCCAGCTCGAACCGCCCCTTGCGGGCCGCCATGGCCCCCGTGAACGCCCCTTTCTCGTGCCCGAACAGCTCGCTCTCGATCACCGTCTCGGGCAGGGCCGCGCAGTGCACGGCCACGAACGGCTGGTCGGCCCGCTCGCTGTTGTAGTGGATGGCGTGGGCCACCAGCTCCTTGCCGGTGCCGGTCTCCCCCTGGATCAGCACGGTGGCGTTGCTCTTCGAGACCTGGGCCACCTGGTCGTACACCATCTGCATCTCGTGGGAGTTGCCGATGATGTTGGCGGGCCGGAACCGGTCCTTCAGCTCCTCGCGCAGCCGCTCGTTCTCCTGGCTCAGCCGCTCCTGCTGCTCCTGGGCCATCTGACGGAGCTTCACCGCCTGGGCGATCATCGAGGCCACCACCGACAGCAGCCGGGCGTCCTCGTCGAGGTCGGCGGCGGGGTCGAACTCCCGCTCGCAGCTCAGGGCCCCGATCACCTCCTGCCCGCTCTTGATGGGCACGCACAGGAAGGAGTGGTCGCTGCTCTTGCCCCGGCCGGTGCGGTCGAGCAGCAGGGTGGACTCGCTCTTGCGGGGGACCACCGCCGCCTTGCCCGTCTGCACCACCTGACCCGTCACCCCCTCGCCCAGCCGGTAGCGGCCCCGCCGGAGCTGGGCTGTGGTCAGCCCGTGGGCCGCCTCGATCAGGATGTCCTCGGTGGCCCGGTTGAGCAGGGTGAGGGTGGCGTACTTCATCCCCATGGTCCCGGCCAGGGCATCCAGCACCGGGTTCACCACGTCGTGGAGGTCCAGGCTCTGGTCGAGGATCCGGCTGATCCGGAACAGCATCTCCAGCTCCTGGGGATGCGGGTCGGCGGCAAGAGGGGGAATCGAGGCCATGACATTTTTGTAAACCCCACGCCCTCCAAGATCAACCGCCGATTCGCGCCTCGTTAGGGACAGGTCTTCTCTCGGCCCCGGCGCCGCTCACTCCCGGAGCCAGACGAACCACAGAGGTCGCGGAGATTACGGAGGGTCACAGAGGAAGAGAAGAGGGGGAACCGCGAATGGACGCGAATGGGGGGACGCCCTTGGCGGTGGCCGCCTCCTGTAGCCGCGGCCGCCAGGGCCGTGGACGCCGAAGGGAACGCGTCCGAACCGCCCACGTAGAAGCGGGTTCCGTGCGTTTCCATCGCATTAAGGGACAGGTCTTCTGAGGATCGTAGGGACAGGCCTGCATTCGGGCCATTAGGGACAGGTCTCCTGTGGCATGCCGCAAGGGACAGACCCTGTCCGCAAACTCGAGCCCAAGAATCGGGGAAATGACCGGCCGGGCAGCGGCAGAAGACCTGTCCCTAACCGGGGAGAGAAGACCTGTCCCTTACCAAACGGGCCTTGGGACGAGAAGCCCTGTCCCTTACCGGACGGGCCACGCAGCGAGACCGCCGAATCCAGTCCTTATCGTCATTGCATGACGCTCCGTCAGCCATGAGGCCGCCCAGCGCTCTAGTAGGTCGGGCATTCCTGCCCGACCTCACGGGAACGAGCAGAAGCGTGCCAGGACAGGCGAACCCGACCATCGGCCGTCCCTGTGGGCGCGGCCACGTGGCAGGTCCGTGCCTGGGCCGAACCTGATCCGGAGGAAGCATGACCATGGGTGTGACCTTCCACCCGCCTGGCCTGCACATGCGCCCTCCTCCCGCCCTGCGAGAACAGCGAGGTACTGGGGATCCCGCTCGATTTCCGGTGTTCTGGCGGCCTTGCGGGATTGACCCGGCGGGGGTCGGCCGGCCGCAGGCGGCGGATCGCGCGGGGGCAGTGCCTGTTCTCGTCGTGCCGGGGGCGGCCAAACGCTTCCGTCTTCGCCCTACGGGCTACGCCGCGACAGGGGCGTCGGTGGCTACGAACTCCGCGCATGGCGGGGGCCTCGCGCCGTAGCTGAATCGGCGTAGGATTCAGCCGCCGGAGGGCGTATGGATGGGACGCGATGCGGAGGAAGGCGGGCGGCGGAAGCCTTCCTACCAGGAGACGCCCCGTTCGAGGAATTTCCGCACGCGCTCCGGCGCCTGGGTCCGGTCGGCATGGAAATAGTCGCTGTGCCGGGCGGCATGGATGTGCCTCTTCGCGGAACGCTCGGGGTTCCAGCCCGCCGGGTAGCATTCCGGATCCATGATGTATTGCTCCCGGGTTCCCACCACCCAGTCGTGCTGTCGGCCGAGAAAGGCCTTCAGCAACAGGTCCAGGCCCCGCTCGGCCCACCGCCGGAAGAACCTGCGGTCGCGGGAGAGATCCGCGGTGTAGTTCCCCACCACCGGAAGCAGGATCGGCCGGGTTGGCTGGGGAAGGGGCTTCAGGACGGCGGCCAGGCGGTCCGATCCCGGCGTCATCAGCCGCGACCCGGGGAGGCCGAGGAGGAACTCGCCGGAGTGCTGGGCCAGGGCGAGGATGCTGCCCAGAATCGGCTGGCTCCCCCTCGCTCCCGCCCGCAACACCGACAGCAGCTTCGAGATCCGATGCCCGGCCGTGAGGTAGCCCACCCCATTGGCGCAGGCGGCCAGGGCGGCCCGGCGCGCCGGGAAGGCCCCCGTGTGCAGCATGAGGTGCTTGGCCAGCAGGCCTCCCCGGCTGTGGGTGACCAGATCCAGCCCGGCGCCGAACCGGAACCCGGGCCCCAGGCGCTCCATAAGCGCCCGCGCGTCGTCAGCCGCGTCCTCGGAGAAGGTAGGATGGTCGAACCCGATGATCTGACCATACTGGCGCGGACCCGGACCATATCGTTCGGCCACCCAGGACGCCGTCCCGCCCTCGAGGAGACCGGCGAACGCCTGCTCGGTGTGGGACAGGGTTCCGTGGATCAGGAACAGCGTCCGCACATCGGGGCGGACCGCGCTGCCGTCGATGGGGCGAAACCGGCCTTCCCCGGCCTGCCATCCCACAAGCTGATGGGTGTGGCTCCAGAGGTGATAGAAGGCCCGGCCCACGATGGTCTCGCTCTCGGAGTTGCGGCGGCGGAAGGTCAGGATCTTGATCACGAACCGCTCGGCGTGCCTTCGGCTGGCCAGCCGGAACCATCCCCCCTCGTCATCCTCCTCGATCCTCCGCCGGGGCAGGATCGGGATCAGATAGGTCAGGCGGTCCCGGACCGAGCAATCGTGGCGTTCCGTGGGCCGGGGCTGGATGTATTCGAGGTCGACCTCGTCGTGGCTGCGGCCCCCGACCGGGTAGAGCTGGACATACACCTCGGCCCCTTCGTCGGGGTCCAGCATCACCGTCAGTCTCAGCCGGGGCACATCCTCGTCGCGGAACCGGTCCGGGAACACCGGCAGCTCGACCTGTTCGAGGCTGATATAGCGTTCGCGGATCCGGCGACCGTCGGCCGCCGATTCCGGGAAGGTCTGCTTGATCAGGCCGATCTCCTCGCAGGTCACGGGCTCCGACTCTTCGGGGAGCGATCTGAGGTTCCCCGCCTCCGAACACGCCAGTTGCCCGGTCCAGGCCGGGGGCGAGTTGTCGGCCATGCCCAGGGTGCCCCACACCTCCTCCGCGGAGGACCGTCGTCGCCGGAGGATCTTGTCCCGCCGCCGCCGCAGCGCCCGCCGGAACCGGGCCGGATCCTTTGGCCGCTCCGGCAACTTGCCCAGGGCCAGGAACCGGACCCCGGCCGGGTTCTCCACCACGAAACCGCGGTCGGTGGTCAGATCGATCTTCATGCGGACCGGTTCCTGGGTGGCTCCCTGAACCCTAACGGGGTTCCATCCGCCAGCCCTTCATCGGCGGCCTTGGCATCCTGGACGCGGCGGGCCCGGTTGCTCTCGCGCTTGGCATCGCGCCGGGGCCCCCAGTAGGCGCCCTCGCCCTTCTTGGCACCCGTATGTTCGGTCTTCTTCGCCTGATGGGCCATCCGTTGTCTCCGGGGGGCGGCGGCGTTCGCCTCTCGATCAGGCGAAGGTGCGGGACGGGCCGGGGGATGTCAAACCGGGTTCCCATGGGGGGCGGGCCTGCGGAGTCGTCTCTGCCCAACGCCCTGTAGCCTGCCGCGCCGTAGCCTGGCGAAGGCGGGCGGCCGCTCGATGGAGTCTTCGACGGAGAGCGGCATTCTCCCAGCGTGTAGGATTTCCATCCCGCGTCGTCCTCTCTCTCGTTTCCGGCCCGGAGCCGTTCTCTCTCGAAGACTCGGTCGGGCGGCTCCGCCGCGGGGATTGGGGATTGATTTCATTGGGGATTGGGGAGGGACGGTCTCAAGGCGAGGATGAGGCCGGGCGTCGGTGGCTACGGGGCGTTTCCTGTCTCCTGGGCGTCGGCGGCTGAATCCTGGCGGATCCAGCTGCGGGCTGAGGTCGGTTCGGAGCCGCGGCGTTTCCATGGCGGCCAAACGCTTGGCGCGTTCGGCTACGGGCTGTGCGCGGAAAGGATTGCGGGGTGGGGGCGACGTAAGGATGGCGGGCGGGAGGACAATCAACGGGGGGGGCGGGGCGTTCTTGGAGTCCCGGTTCGCGCCGCGACGAGCATGAAACCCGACAGCCCATTTGGTGGAGAATGTTGAATCCTGAGCAGGTTGGAGTTTGTTACCGGGTGAAAGGCACGGTGAAGCAACTGACGCTGGCGCTGGGCGGCGTGGCCGCCGTGGCGCTGATGGCTGGATGCGGTCGGTCGGACGCGGCCGGAGGCGGGCCCGGAGGCGGGGGACGCGGGCCCGCGCCGGTGGAGGTGGCCGAGGTGCGGCGCGGCACCATGACCGAAAACCGCGCCTTCACGGGCACCTTCGAAGCCCGCGCGCGGGTCACCATCTCGGCCAAGGTCAGCGGCCGGGTCGAGGAGATCGCGGTGGATGTGGCCGACCCCGTGACCCAGGGCCAGGTGGTGGTGCGCCTGGACGATGACGAGTATGTGCAGGCCGAGGCCCAGGCCCGGGCCGAGCTGGCGGTGGCCGAGGCGAACCTGACCGAGGCGCTGAGCCGTCAGGCCACCACCGCCCGCGAGCTGGTCCGCATCCGCACCCTGCGCGAACGCGGGGTGGCCTCGGAGGCCCAGCTCGACGGGGCCGAGGTGGCGGCCCAGGCGGCCGAGGCGGGGGTGGCGGTGGCGCGGGCCCAGGTGACCCGGGCCGAGGCGGCGGCCGAGGCGGCCCGCATCCTCCGGGGCTACACCGAGATCACCGCGGCCTGGTCGGGCGACGAGCCGGAGCGGGTGGTGGCCGAGCGCTTCGTGGACGAGGGCGACACCGTGCCCGCCAACGGCGCCTTGCTGTCCATCGTGTCTCTGGACCCCATCCGCGGGGTGGTGTTCGTGCCCGAGCGCGACTATGCCCGGCTGGAGCCCGGGCAGGCCATGCGGATTTCCACCGACGCCCATCCGGGCGACCGGTTCGAGGGCCGCATCGAGCGCATCGCCCCCGTGTTCCGTCCTGGCTCGCGTCAGGCCCGGGTCGAGATCGGCATCGGCAACGACGACCTGCGTCTCCGCCCCGGCATGTTCATCCGGGCCGAGGCGGAGCTGGCCCGGGTCGAGGACGCATTGAGCGTGCCGGTGGAGGCCCTGGTCCGCCGGGGCGGCGAGCCGGGCCTGTTCCGGGTCGCCGAGGACGGCGAGCGGGTCGAGTTCGTGGCCGTGGAGACGGGGATCACCGACGGGGGCCGGATCCAGATCGTGTCGCCCGAGGATCTGTCCGGGCGGGTGGTGACCCTGGGCCAGCAGATGCTGGAGGACGGGTCGGCCATCGTGATTCCCGACGATGAGAACGGCGTGCCGCCAGGCCCGAACCAGGCGAACCACGGAGGGCACAGGGGGTACGGAGGGGCGCAGAGGGGAATCATGGGAGGGGAGAGCGTCCGCATGGACGGACGGCGTTTGCGGGCGGGTGAGGAAGGAGTGTCGGCGGCGTGAACCTGCCCCGGTTCAGCGTCCACCGGCCGGTGTTCACGACCATGGCCACCATGATCGTGGTCATCCTGGGCCTGGTCTCGCTGGCCCGGCTGCCCACCGACCTGCTACCCGAGATCGAGCTGCCCACCCTGACCATCCGCACCGCCTACGAGAACGCGAGCCCGGAGGTGATGGAGCGGCGGGTGACCCGGGTGATCGAGGAGGCGGTGGCCACGGTGCCGGGGGTGTCGGAGATCACCTCGGTGTCGGCGGAGGGCCTGAGCAACGTGCGGATCGGCTTCACCTGGGGGACGGACCTCAGCGAGGCCGCGAACGACCTGCGCGACCGCATCGACCGCAACCTCGGCCGGCTGCCTGAGGACGCCGAGCGGCCGCGGCTGATGAAGTTCGACGTGGCCAACTTCCCCATCATGATTCTGGGGGTGAGCAGTCCGCTGGATCCGCTGGAGCTGACCGACCTGATCGAGAACCAGGTGACCTACCGGCTGGAGCAGATCCACGGAGTGGCCACGGTGGACGTGTGGGGCGGGTTCAACCGGGAAGTCCAGGTGAACCTCGACCCCGGCCGGGTGCAGGCCCTGCAGCTTCCGCTGGACCAGGTGATCGAGTCGCTGCGGGCGGCCAACATCGACCTGCCGGCCGGCGAGCTGGAGCAGGGCCGGTACGAGGTGATGGTGCGGGCCCCGGCCGAATACACCGACCTCGACCAGATTCGCGACACGGTGGTGGCCATGCGCGAGGGGGCGCCGGTGACCCTGGGCCAGATCGCGGAGGTGGAGGAGACCCACGCCAAGCTCTCGCGCATCGTGCGCATCAACGGGGTGCCGGGCATCCGCATGGCCGTGCGCAAGCAGGCCGACGCCAACACGGTGGAGGTGACCCAGGCGGTGGAGGCGGAGATGGAGCGGATCAACCGCGACTTCCCCCAGATCTCCATGGTGTCCATCATCAACCAGGGGACGTTCATCGAGCGGTCCATCGCCAACGTGGCCCGGTCGGTGGGCTACGGGGGCCTGCTGGCCGGGCTGGTGCTGCTGTTCTTCCTCCGGCACGTGCGGAGCACGGTGGTGATCGCCCTGTCCATCCCCATCTCGGTGGTGGCCACGTTCGCGCTGGTGTACTTCGGGGGGATGACCCTCAACCTGATGACCCTGGGCGGGCTGGCCCTGGGGGTGGGGATGATGGTGGACAGCTCGATCGTGGTGCTCGAGAACATCTACCGCCGCCGCCAGGAGGAGGGCGAGGACGCGGAGGAGGCCTCGGTGCGCGGCGCGTCGGAGGTGGCGGGGGCGATCATCGCCAGTACCATCACCACCCTGGTCATCTTCCTGCCCCTGATCTTCATCGAGGGCGTGGCCGGGGTGCTGTTCTCGGAGCTGGCCTATGTGATCGCCTTCTCCCTGGTCTGCGCCCTGGCCGTGGCCCTGAGTCTGATCCCCATGCTGTCCTCGCGGCTGCTGGCCTCGTCGGGGGGCAGGCGCAAGACGCGCGGGAAGGCCTGGGAGAAGCTGGCCGCCGGAGCCGAAGGCGCGTTCCGGCGGCTGGATGAGGCCTACCGCCGCCTGCTCGGCTTCGTCCTCCGGCATCCTGTGGGGATGATCGCGTTCTCGGTGGTGTCGCTGGCGGCCAGCCTCCTGCTGGTGCCCTATATCGGCACCGAGCTGATGCCGCCCAGCGACGAGGGCGAGGTGCGGGTGACGGGTCAGATGGAGCCGGGCACCCGCCTCGATCTGGTGGACCGGCAGACCCGACGTCTCGAAGACCAGGTGTACGCGGCGGTGCCCGAGCTGGTGGCCGGGGTGTCCAGCGTGGGGGCCTCGGGCTGGCGGCCCCAGGGCGGGGCCGAGGGCGCGATCCGGATCGCCCTCACACCCGCCACCCGGCGCGACCGGTCGAACGCCGAGGTGGCCGCCGACCTCCGGCGCAAGGTGTCGAACGCGGTCCCCGGCATGACCGTGCGGGTGCGGGCGCCCCAGGGGCAGTTCATCCTCAATCGCATCCTGGCCGGGGACGCCAGTCTCGGGGTCGAGGTGCGCGGGTTCGACCTGGAGATCCTCGACCGGCTGGCCGCCCAGGTGACGGAGGCCATCCGGGACGTGCCGGGGGTGACCGACGTCGAGCCCAGCCGCCAGGCCGGGGTGCCCCAGCAGTTCGTGCACATCGACCGGACCAAGGCGGCCGACCTGGGCCTCTCCGCCCGGGACATCGCCCGGGCTCTGGAGACGGCGCTGGCGGGCACGCGGGCGGGGGACTTCCGGTCCGGCAACGAGACCTACAGGATCCTGGTCCGGCTGAAGGACGCCGAGCGGCTGAGCCTGGACGAGATCCTCAACCTCACCCTGACCAGCTCCACCGGCGAAGCGGTGGCCCTGCGCAATGTGGTGACCGACGCGCCGGGCACGGGGCCGGTGCTGATCGACCGCAAGGACCAGCAGCGGGTGGTCACCGTGGCGGCCAACGTGGACGGGCGCGACATGGGCTCGGTGGCCGCCGACATCTCCGAGCGGCTGGCCTCCATCCCGCGCCCGGTCGGCTACGACCTGGCCGTGGCGGGGGCGTTCGAGGAGCAGCAGAAGGCGTTCCACGAGCTGATCCTGAGCCTCGCCCTGGCCCTTCTGCTCGTCTACATGGTGCTGGCCTGCCAGTACGAGTCGTTCGTGGATCCGCTGGTGGTGATGCTCTCGGTGCCGCTGGCCGCCATCGGGGTGCTGGTGGTGCTGTTCCTCACCAACACCACGCTCAACCTCCAGTCCTACATCGGGTGCATCATGCTGGGGGGCATCGTGGTCAACAACGCCATCCTCCTCGTGGACCAGGCCCGGCAGCTCCGCAGCGGCCAGGGCCTGTCCGCCCGCGACGCGGTGGCCGAGGCGGGCCGACGGCGGCTCCGGCCCATCCTCATGACCACCTTCACCACCATCATCGGCCTCCTGCCCCTGGCCCTGGGCATCGGCGAGGGGGCCGACGCGCAGGCCCCGCTGGCCCGGGCGGTGGTGGGCGGCCTGGCCGGCTCCACCCTCGTCACCCTGGTGCTCATCCCCGCCGTGTATTCCCTGGTCCACCGCCAGTCCCAGCCCGCCGTGGCCGCCCAGCCCGCCCGGGCCTCGGCGTGAGGGGTGGATGGGGGTGCGGGTGGTCCTGGGGTTGCACCCCAGGCTCCGTCAGGCGGCGGCGTCTTCAGCGCCCAGAAGGTGTCGGTCTCGGACCCATCG
>PXDE01000283.1 GCA_003566475.1 PVC group bacterium
CGGTGCTCATCTGGACCCAAACCGGCGGCGGCGTGCCGACCGTCCGCATGGCCTCGCCCAGCGCCCGGGTGGCCTCGACCCGCGAGCGCAGGATCTCGTCGCAACGGTCCGGCGTCTTGCGGCAGTCCACGCTCCGGCCAGCCAGGTTCACCACGCCCGTCGCCCCGTCCAGGTACCGGGCCCAGTCCCCCACCGTGCGCCCGTCCCAGCGGGCGTGCGCCCACTCCGCGGCGGCGGGAGGTTGACGGGAGACCAGCACCACCTCGACACCCTGCCCGGCCAGGTGGCGGGCCAGATTCAGTCCGAGGAAGCCAGTGCCTCCGACGATGACGACGCGGCGTTGTAGGGACATGGTGGGCTCCGTCGGGATGGAGAGGTCATTCTGCACGTGCCGGGCCTCGATGCCAGCCCTTTGCGTGCCGCCTGGCGACCGGCACCGGGCCGATCTGCGCGTCAGCGTGTCCGGTGTCATCCGGCTCGTCCGTAGGCCGGGCATCCCTGCCCGCCCCACACACCTTCGCCCGGCGAGGCGCGGATGCTCCATGGACGGCCGGATCAGCCGGGAAGGTCGGCTACGGGCTCGACTCCGCTCGTTCTCATGGAGTCGGCCAGGAATGGCCGACCTACTGGCCGGACCGCCCCCGTGGCTTCCGATCCGTGTCGCCAGCCAGGATCCAGCGGCGAGAGGATTCGTGCGTGAGGATGCCGGACAGGTCGGACCGACACGTGGTTGGGCAGGAGAGCGCCGTTCGTTTCGGCTAGACAGCCCGACGGCAGGCGATAGGATGGAGGAGCGTTGCCCACCATTCCATTGGCGGCGGCACGATATCCAGAGCAGCGAATGGGAGGAACTGACCCGATGCCCAAGCCTTCCCTGACCGACCCGGCCGGCCTTCCGACCCGAGCCACCTTCGCAGCCGCCATCGTTCTGGGCCTCATCTCAGGCTACGCCGTCGCATCCCCCTTCCACTTCACCTCGACGGCCTCGGGAGACTGGACCGACACGGGGGGCTGGTCCTCAGATCCGGCGGGGGGCACCTTTCCCCAGGCTGACGATTCCGTGACGCTCGGGCATGCCAAGACGGTAAGCAGCGATCAGGAGTTCGGCGGAGCGACGCAACCCGAGACCAGCGTCTGGTCCGCCGGGAACCTCACGGTCAACGGCGGCTTCAGCCACACCCACCGGACAGGTGGGAACCTCGACTTCACCGGGGGCGATACGAAGATCCTGGGCGGAGGAACATTCATCAACGCGGGCACCTTCGACCACCAGACGGGAAGCCGGATGGATCTGGATGGCGCGGGCGTGACCTTCCTGAACTCCGGCACCTACATCTACAGCCACACCACCGGAACCCGGCAGCTTTCTCTACGGGCGAACACCCAGTTCGTCAACACGGGCACCCTCATCGTCAACAGCACGGTGAACACACGGTTCGAGCTGAGCTCGACCGACAACCGCTTCTTCAACGACGGCGGCACTATCCAGGTGAATACCGCGAATCTGGTGATCGACGAGGTGGAGTTCACCGCCGGTGCCGGCTCCCAGTTCGAGATCGCCGACGGGCGCATGATCCAGATCAACGACAAGGTGCGCGACGAGATCCGGGGTGCCGTCGACCCGACCTTCGGGAACGGCAAGCTGGTCATCAACGGCAACGTCAACGTCGTAAGCGGCACCCTGACCCTCGATGTGACCGGCGGGGGCGGGGGGACGTACCAGGGGGATGCGTGGGATCTCACCGGAGGATCCGGCGCCGATGTGACCAACCTGGGTCGCTTCACCCACGAGACCACCAACCGTGTCCGGATCGACAACTACTCCTTCACCAACGAGGCCGGCGCGGTCTATCACTACGAGGCGGGAGGCGGCACGAACATCCTGGCCAGTCCCCTCGATGGCAACGGAATCTTCCGCAACCGAGGGCTGCTGCATATCGACGGGACCAGCACGGCCGCCCGCATCGAAGGCAGCGGCCTGTTCCATGCGGATGGCGGGACCGTTCTGGTGGAACCAGGGCGCAACCTCCTCCTGGAAAGCCGGGTTCGTGCCGAAGCCGGCAGCGAGTTCGATGTCGGGGCCGGCGCGGAGGTCCGCATCACGGGCGATGTCAGCGACCGGCTCGTCACGACCGCCACCGGCGACGGGGAGCTGGTTCTGGCGGGAACGGGCCTGGACTACACCGGCGGCAACACCGTCCTCGTCTTCGACGTCGGGGGCAACGGTCTGATCACGCGGACCGGCACGGGCACCGGAGGCAGGCTCGGCAACGGCAGCAACGCGGTGGAGAACCACGGCATCCTGATTCTCGACCAGTCGGGCGGCCGGTTCGGAACCAGCGGCAGCGGAACCTTCACCAACTTCGGGACCATGGTCATCCGGGAGGGCGACCGCTACGACTTCGGGAACGACGCCTTCTTCGTGAATGAGGCCGGCGGGTTCGTGGATGTGAGCGGGCATAGCAGTGACGTGGCCCTGACCCTTCGCAACGCCGGGGGATTCGATAATCGCGGGACGTTCCTAAAGGATTCCACGTAGACGGGGCGGATCGAGGGCGGGTCCACGACCGCGGAC
>PXDE01000470.1 GCA_003566475.1 PVC group bacterium
AGTGTCCGGCTACAAGCCGGACCTACTACGGGAGCAGCCCACCTTACGGCGAGGTCCCATTGCACTCATCCGGCTGATCCCTGCGGGCCAGCGGCTGGGACTGACCACTGACCACTCCTCCTCTCCCCCTATGAGCTCTATCTCCACCCTCGTCTCGCTTCCCCCGTCCTCCTTGGAGGGGTATGCCGACCTGTATCGCGACCGTGCGGATCTTTTCTTTGGCGGGGATCCGGCCGATGCGCGGCTGGGATCTGGCGGCGGGACCGCCTGGCTCCTGCACCAGGCCTGGCGGGCATCGGGCAGTGCCGACGGCCTGGAGGCCTGGGTGGGTGCGACGACGCGACTGGTCATCCACAGCGGAGGACTGAGCCGTCGGGTGCCCGCGCTTTCCCCTCGAGGCAAGGCGATGCTCTCCCTGCCGCCCCATGCCTGCCCGGATGGATGGCGGCCGGGTCACCGGCTGCTGGACGAGCAGCGGGCTTCGCTGGAGCGGCTGCTGGACCGGGCGCCGGAAGGTCCATGGCTGGTGGTGGCGAGCGGAGACGTGCTGCTGGATGCGCCCGGGTTCCCCCCGGCGCCCGATGCGGATCTCGTGGTGGTCGGTCTGCCGGTGTCCCTGGAGCGGGCGACGCGGTTCGGGGTGTTTGTGGTCGACGCGCGAAGCGGCCGTCTGGTCGAGATGCTTCAGAAGCCCGAATTGGCCCGACTGGAGCACGAGGTCCGGACCCATGCCGTCTGGGTGGACACGGGGATCTGGCTTCTCCGTCCCCGCATGGTGGCCTGTCTGCTGACCGCCTGCGGGTGGGACCGGGACCGTCAGGGCTTCGGGAACCGGGGCCGCCCGGATTTCGTGGACCTCTACGCGGACCTGCCCCGGCAGCTGGGAGAGGCGGGCGATCTTACCGCGGCCGCCTACCAGGTGCCGGGGGCGGCGTTTCTCCATGTGGGCACCACGCGTGATCTGGAGGAAGCGGTGGCGGCGCTCGGCAGCCGGACCGCAGGCCGCGAAGCGTCTCGTCCGGAGAAGGCAGACCCGCGCCTTTCCTCCGAGGCCTGCCGCCCGCCGTCCCCGATCCATCCTCCGGACGCGCCCCCTGCGCACATCCGGGTGGATACCGTGTGGACGGGACAGGCGTCGGTGGTGATCCGACCCTATGGGCGGGATGATTCCAACCAGGGAACCCTGGGAGACAAGGCCACGGTGTGGATGGGCGAATCCCTGGCCGCATGGTTCTCCGCCCGTGATCTGGATCCGGCCCGCCTGGACCTGACGCCCGACACCGACGTGTTCGATCTCCCGCTCTTCCCTGAGGTGGACCTGGCCTCCACGCCGGCCGACTTCCTCCCCTGGATGACCGCGCCCCGTCCCCCGGCCCGCCCCGACCTGGCGGAGTTCTGGCGCACCTCGCCGCGATGGTCGGGCCGGGATCTATGCACCCGCCCGATCCGGATCGACGTCGAAGAGCGGATGCGGGCCGACGCATGGACCGTGGCGCTTCGGGAGGGGCCGCCACCGGGACCCTGGGCGGGGACCGACCTCGGGGCACTCAGCCGGGCCGTGGGATCCCCGGACTCGCCGGAGGAGGCTGAGCCTCGCCTGGCCGGGGGGCACGGTCCCCGGGAAACCCTTCTGCGGGCGGCGTGGAGATCGGAGCGGAGCGGGAAACCGGAGACCCGGGAGCAGGTGTTCGGCCTGCTCCGGGATCAGATCCGAGATGCCCGCCCTTCGCTGAGCGCATCGCCACGCTGGGATCTGCTCGAGGACCAGATCGTCTGGGGACGGTGCCCGGTGCGCATGGACCTGGCCGGAGGGTGGACCGACACACCGCCGTGGTGCATCTGGGAGGGAGGCACGGTGGTGAATCTCGCCACCGATCTCAACGGACAGCCTCCGGTCCAGGTCTTCCTCCGTCGTCTCCCGGAGCCGAAAATCCGGCTCCGGTCGCTCGATCTCGGGGATGCGGTGGAGGTCGGGAGCGAGTCCGATATCCGGCGGTACAACGACCCCGTGTCGCCGTTCGCGATTCCGCGTGCCGTCCTGGCCCTGTGCGGGTTTCTCCCCGAATTCCGGGATCCCGGTAGCCCCGTCCGCCAAGGACGGGGATTCGTCTCTCCCGAGTCTTCCGGACTTGAACGATTCCTAGAATCCCAGTTCGGAGGTGGACTGGAGATCACCACCATGGTGGCGGTACCCAAGGGGTCGGGCCTGGGCACCAGCAGCATCCTGTCGGCCACGATGCTGGGCACCATGGCCGAGGCATGCGGGCTGGGCTGGTCCTCCATGGACATCCTTCAGGCCACCCTGGCCGCGGATCAGATGGTGACCTCCGGGGGCGGCTGGCAGGACCAGGCGGGGGGTGTGCTCCCCGGGGGGAAGCGGGTATCAAGCGATCCCGGGCTTCATCAGTCCCTGCGCACCCAGTGGCTGCCGGATGACTTCTGGACCCGGCCCGAATTCCGTTCCCGGATGCTTCTCTACTACACCGGCCTCCCCCGGGTGGCCCGGAGCATCCTCCGGGACATCGTGTGGCGGCAGTTCCTCCAGGATCTGGAC
>PXDE01000351.1 GCA_003566475.1 PVC group bacterium
CAACCCATTGGACCACAGAGGTCGCAGAGGTTACGGAGGTTCGCGGAGGGTGAGGGAAGTAGGTCAAAGGAGTTGTAGGGGCGGGAGGAATCTTCGGGCGTGGAAATCCGGTACGGGTCATGGCTCTCCCCAGAGGATGGGTTGCAGGGTCAGTTCGACGTCATCCAGCTCGCTTCGGTTCAATCCGTCGAGTTCCGTCTCGACGTCGGTCCAGGGGCGGAGGGAAAGGGAGACGGTCTGTCCGCGCCGCCAGGCCGCCGCCTCCGTCCAGACGTTGTCGGTCATGCTGCGGACGAAGACCACGGCGTCGGAGGCCACGGCCTCGCCGTCGGGATCACGCAGTTCCTGGAGGTGCAGGGAGCGGATGTGATCGCGGTAGGGCACGGTGCCGGGCCGGGGCACCGAGGTCGCCTCTCGCACCACGGCCGTGACCTCGACCCGCGCATCCGGATCCAGATCCAGAAAGGCCGTGGGGGGCGGGGGGCCGAGTTCCAGGGAGATGGCCGGCCAGTCGCCGAAGGCCAGCTCGCGCACGGCAAACTGCCACACCACCACCCGTTTCCCGGCCAGGCGGTCGGTGCCGCGGGCCAGTTCGCGGGCGAGGAGCCGCCGGGTGGCGTTCGAGCCCGCGTCGTTCTGGGCGATCCGGTCCACCGGCCGCCGCAGGCCATAGGCGAGCTGCTCGGCCAGACCCGCCGAGGTTCCCCAGCCCAGGCCTTCGAGGCTGTAGATGTTGGTGAAGCTGTCGCCCAGCAGCAGCACCTCGGCGAACCGGTCGGGGGTCCAGGGCCCGCCGTCGGGGCCGGTTACCCGGTCGAGCACCGCGGCCTCGGTAGGAAACAGCCCATCGGGCAGCATGCCTGCGATGTCGCCTCGCGCGTCCCAGGGCGTGGATTCGCGAACCCAGGCGATCTCGTCCGACTCTCCCAGGTGCGGGCGAATCTGTTCGGCCAGCGCCTCTGCGCTGGCCTTCAGGCCGGCTGGCGACCAGTGGGTGTCGGTCATGAGGTACGACGCCGCCCCCTGCTCGACCAGAAGGTCGGTGGGGTCGAACACGTCCACCCCCGCCTCGCGCAGGGCGGCGATCCAGTTGGCGTATGAGGGATTCTGCAGGGGCGGGCGGGCCGAGGCCACGAACCGGTCCCCGGCCACCACGGGCTTCACCGGGGTGGGCATCACCACCAGCGCGATGCCCCTGTCGGCGAGCTGACGATGCAGGTCGAGGATGGCCGGGACGGGATCCGGTTCGGGGGGCGGTCGCCAGGCGTCGCCGCCGAGGCGGCGGGCGGCCAGGATCCGGGGGTCGAGGAAGCCCCGTCCGGTGACGTAGTCGAGGTCGGGGCGAAAGAACAGCCAGCCGTCCCGGCCCAGGTAGGCGTTCTCATTGCCCAGGCCCACGGTGCGGGCCATCGCGAGCTGGACGGGGTCAAGCAGCAGGTGGGTCAGCCACGAATCCTCCTCGAGCCGGGTCTCGTAGTCGCCGATCCCCTGGAGCAGCCCCCGGTTCACGGCGAAGATCCGGGAGGCGCCCTCGGGCCGGCGGTCCAGGGCGGCCCGCGCCTCGTCGCGGAACATCCGCAGATCCCGGACCGCGCCGGGGGCCTCGCCCCGCATCGCGTCGCCCAGCATCTGGCCGACCGGCACCGCGGCCACGGCGGCCACCAGGGCCAGGCTCAGCCCCCGGGCCAGCCGGGGGGATATCTCGGTGTGCCCCGCTTCGAGGGCAGCCTGGTCTTCTCGGGAGAGGGCGGGGGGCATCGGGGTATAGGTACGTAGGTGAGAGGTAGAGTCAGTCTGTCAGATCGAGCGCGAAGTGGCGAGGGTTGGCCTGCCCATGGCATCGTGCGCAGGCGTTTCCCTTCCGCTGAGCGTGGCGACGCCAGCCGGGAACATGGACGGACAGCATGGCTTTGAACAACCGGCCGTGATTCGGAATCCGGAGATGCAGCAGCTCGTGGACGATGACGAAATCCACGAAGGTCGGCTCCTGGTCGGCCAGATCCCGAGCTAGGGTAATGGTCCCGAGGGTCGAGCAGGAACCCCATTTGCGGGCCATGGCGCGGACCCGGACCGACCGGGGCGAGGTCCGAAGCCGCCGGGACCAGTGGTCCACCCGTTCCACCAGAACCCTGCGCCTGGCCTGATCTTTAGGCATGGCGGGAGGCTCCGATCAGGATGCCAAGCAAGGAGTCCACGATGCGTCCGCGATTTTCCGCGTCGAGGTCGAGCAGCGGCCGGTAGAGCCCGGCCCGCAGCCCGCGCTGCTCGTCCGGGTTCACCTGAGCGTGTGGGAATCGGGTGAGCAGGCGGTCCGCCTCCCGGGCCAGTTCCATTGGATCAATGGCCGCCCGGAGGAGCGCGGGATCGCCCCGCAACGCCCAGAAGACCGCGAAGGCCCGCGGCGAGAGACCCGTGTCCCGGGCCAGGCGGCCGGCCTCCTCCTTCTCCTGAGCCAGGGCGGCCAGCTTCTCAAGGGCCGCCAGCCCGGTCGTGCCGCGGCTCTCCAGATCCCTGAGAATCCGGTCGGCCCGTTCGTTCAAGGTCCGGAGGATCG
>PXDE01000587.1 GCA_003566475.1 PVC group bacterium
AAGCCCCTGCCATCCGAGGGCTCCCAGAGGCTCGGGGGGAGCCCCCCCCCGGGCCACGGGAAGGCCGCATCACGTATCCCGCATCCACCCATCCATCCATCCATTCATCCACCCATCCTACGCCCCCCGGGCAGCCCGCTCCGCCTCCTCGGCCTGGCATTGCCGGACGAACCGCAGGACGGCCTGGAGCGACCGGGCCTCGTACGTGCCATCGTCGCCTTCCCGCTCCAGCTCCGAGATGCCGATCAGGTCATAGACGTTGACCCACTCGCCCTCGACATCGAGGTCGAGCAGAGGGTTCAGGATATACCGTCCCTGCCGGACCCGGACGAAGAGGAAGCGGTTGTAGGGGGCGAGCCGGTGGACCTCGTTCTTGGCCAGGATGCTCGACAGATAGGCCCTCCGCTTCCGCCGCTCCGGGATCACGTGCTCCGGGAACGGCTCGAGCGAGTGGATGAAGTCGGCCGTCTCGAAGGCCGGCAAGTCCCAGGCGGTCTTGACGCGGGCGATGTCCTGAAAGATCGCGAGCATGGACTGGAGCACGAAGTACTCCATCAGCCGCTGGTCGATCTTGATCAGGCGGCCCCGCACCTTGACCTTCACGTGGTCCGGGGCGAGCAGCGGGTACAGGGCGCCGATGGTCTTCCCGGCATACTCCGGGGACCGGTAGGCCTCCCGGAGCGCGATCTGAAGCGGGGTGCGCCCCCAGTTGTCGCGGAGATCCCGGCGGGCCCCCGCCTTCACCAGATCCCTGGCCAGATCGGCCTGGCCCAGCCGGGCGGCCATCATCAGCGGCGTGCGGTTGAGCGGATCCCGGAAGTCGATCCCGTACCGGTCGAGTTTCTTGCGCAGCTCCGTCCGCTTGGGATCGGTGTAGTCCCGCTGATACTTCTGCTCGATCTTCACCTGCTCGCGGAACGGGGTCTCCGCCGGGCGGAACTTGAGCCCGGCCAGGGCCCGGAACAGGTAGGGGACGTGGTGGGTCACCGCGTAGTCGAACAGGAGGAGCTTGGCCTGGCGGTTGTAGTGGTCGGGATCGAGGGCCTCGCGCTTCAGATCGTCCAGCGACGCCGGGGCGAGGACGCGCCACGGCACGTCCTGCGTCTCCAGCACGGTGCGCCGGATGGCCTCGGCCTGCTCGGCCTTGCCCTGCATCTCGAGGCGGCGGGCCTCCTCCTTCCATTCCTCGGCCGAGGAGGCCTCGGCCCGGACGGTCACTTCGCCCGCCTGCTCGGTCAGGCCCAGCAGGCCCCACAGCCGGTGCCGGGTGTGCGACTCGACCAGATAGACGTTGCGCACGGCCCGCGTCATGGCCACATACAGGGCGTTGGTGTAGAACTTGTAGGCCTCGAGCGACTTGTCGCCCTTGTCGGCCGCCCGGGCATAGCGCAGATCCCCGTCCAGATCGCCGGCCGACACCCCGGCGGTGATCTCGTCGAAGGCCTTCGCGTGGTTGGAGACGCAGTTCAGCAGCACCACGCTCTCGTACTCCAGCCCCTTGGCCTCCTGGACCGAGAAGACCAGAGGGGTGCGGAAGCTCCGCCGGGCCTCCGCCTTGTCCTCGTCCCGCATCACCACCACGGCCACCCGCGTCGAACGCGAGGTCTTCCGGTCGATCTCGCCCCGCGTCTTCGGGGTGTCGCGGGCTAGCTCCACCGAACCGGCCCGGTCCGACACGGATCTGACCAGATAGTTGCTCTCGCGGTCGATCGATCCGAACCGGGCGTGCTTGACCCGGAGCAGCCGGTTGGCCACCTCGGTGACCTCCGGCGAGTTCCGGTAGTTCGCGTCGAGCACGCGGATGATCTCGGTCCGCGCCCCGCCGCGCTGTTCGTAGAACAGCGACTTGACCCGGGCCCAGGAGAAGAAGTTGGGGTGGACGATCTGGTTCGAGTCCCCGCACAGCACGAAGTTCTCCGGCTGCCGGACCGAGCGCAGGATGAGCTGGAGCTGGACGTTGGTGATGTCCTGGACCTCGTCCACCACCGCGAAGTCGTAGCGGGGCTCGCAGATCTCCAGATGCCCGAAGGCCACCACGTTCGGATCGTACCAGCCGTTCTCGCCCAGCCACTCGCGGTAGCGGCGGAAGACCGCATAGACGCGTTCCCGCTGGTCGCGGGGGAAGATCGACTGCCGGACCCCCAGCTCCAGGTACTCCGGGAGCGAGAGGCAGGCGCGGTCCACGGTGAGGCCGGTGAGCACCCCGTTGATCTCCTCGAACACCATGTGGGCATCCTTGAGGCCCGACCCGTGCATGTGGCGGGCGAACCAGTCGGCGAAGGCGCGGAAGGTGATGGGCCGGCCGGTCGGCACGCGCAGCGTCTCCACATATTCGCGCAGGGACAGGAAATCGACCTGCTGCCGCTCGTTCTCGTACCCGTGCGCGTAGTACAGGTTGCGTGCGTTGTCGGCCAGGTAGGCGGAGAGGGTGACATACAGGACATCGCCCTGGAGGCTCTTCAGCTTCTCCAGGGTCAGGGCCGTCTTCCCGCTCCCGGCCGCCCCGATCAGGATCACGGGGGTGGGAAGGCCCAGCGCCTCGATCTGGCGG
>PXDE01000147.1 GCA_003566475.1 PVC group bacterium
CCCGCAGAACCAGCCCCCGCACATTCCGGAACAGGACCAGGTTGCCGGTGTAGCCGGCGCGCTCGTCTTCGGCGGCCCGGCGCACTCCGGCGTTGTTTCCGTCCCAGGTTCCGCCCACGACCTCGATGCCGTCGTCGCCCCCGTCCCAGTCCGCGTTGGTGAGCAGGGCGTCGCGGACGCCGAGGGCGGCCCCGTCGGCCAGGCGGATGCGGGCCGCCGGATGGGCGAGCAGGCGCACACCGGAGCGCAAGGCGATCGGGCGGGCGCAGGCATAGACTCCCGGCGGCACCACGATCAGGCGCTCGCCGCGGGCGATCAGGCCGTTGAAGGCGCCGCTGTCGTCGGCCTGTCCATCGCCGCGGGCGCCGGCGCGCCGGACGTTGGCGCCATAGGAGGGAAGGTCATGCATGGAAGGTGTCCTTCGGGAAGGGGTGGGACGGATGAGCCTTGTAGATCGAGGCGGCGGTCCCGGCAAGTCCGGGGCCCGGACCGAAGGCTGGATTCGCGGGACGGATGCGGGTATACCCTACCCGTTTCACCCGCACGCGGAGCCCCGCATGATCGACTGGAAAAGCGCCCCCACCCCCGAACGTCTGGCCGACCGGTTCGCCCGGGTCTGGGATCTGTCCGGGGCCAAGATCCTGGATCTGGACCGGGCCTACGATCCGGCTCAGGGCTCGCCGGTGTTCACGGTGAAGGGCCGCTACACCACCCGGGGCTGGACGGAATGGACCCAGGGCTTCCAGGTCGGGGCCGCGCTGCTCCAGTTCGACGCCACCCGCGACGAGCGGTTCCTCGACCTGGGCCGCCGCCAGACCCTGGACGTGATGGCCCCCCATCTCACCCACATCGGCGTCCACGACCACGGGTTCAACAACGTCAGCACCTACGGCAACCTGTGGCGGCTGATGAACGAGGGGGTGATCCCGGAACGCGAGTGGGAGCGGCACTTCCTGGAACTGGCCCTGAAGGTGACCGGCGCGGTGCAGGCCCGGCGATGGACCCGGATCGTCGACGGCGAGGGGTACATCTACTCGTTCAACGGCCCCCATTCCCTGTTCGCCGACACCATCCGCAGCCTGCGGGCCCTCGCGGTGTCGCATCAGCTCGGCCACCGGCTGATGGCGGAGAACGACGAGGCGGTGGACCTGCTGGGCCGCCTGGTCCAGCACGCCCGGACCACGGCCCGGTTCACGGTCTACTATGGCGAGGGGCGCGACGCCTACGACGTGCGGGGCCGCGTGGCCCACGAGAGCGTGTTCAACCTCAACGACGGCCGCTACCGCTGCCCCAACTCCCAGCAGGGCTACGCCCCGTTCTCGACCTGGACCCGGGGGCTGGCCTGGATTCTGTGCGGATTTCCGGAGGAACTTGAGTACCTGGACACGGTCCCGGACGCGGATCTCGATCCGTGGGGCGGCCGGGCGGAGGTCGAGGGGTTCATGCGCAAGGCCGCCCTGGCCACCGCCGACTTCTACCTCGAGCACACTCCCACCGACGGCGTGCCCTACTGGGATACCGGGGCCCCCGGGCTGGCCCGTCTGGGGGACTACCTGGACCGGCCCGCCGACCCCGACAACGAGCACGAGCCGGTGGACAGCTCGGCCGCCGCCATCGCCGCCCAGGGCCTGCACCGGCTGGGCACCTGGCTCGAAGGCCGGGGCGAGGCCGAGGCCGGAGGCCGCTACCGGGCCGCCGCCCGCAAGGTGCTCGACACCCTCCTGCGAGCGCCCTACCTCAGCGAGGATCCGGCCCATCAGGGCCTGCTGCTCCATTCGGTGTATCACCGCCCCAACGGATGGGACCATATCCCGGAGGGCCGCCAAGTGCCGTGGGGCGAGTCCAGCATGTGGGGCGACTACCACATCCGCGAGGCGGTGCTCACCCTGGCCCGGGAGAGCGATCCCGCCCAGCCCCGCTACACCTTCTTCCGTCAGCCCGCACCTGGAGCCGTTTCATGAACATCGCCGACCTCAAGCAGATCGAGGGCCGGACCTACCCCGCCCGCCGCCGCACCCAGAACCTGGTCGGCGGGGCCTCGCCCGTGCAGGCCAGGGCCTTCGCCATGGGCTACGTCACCCTGGAACCCCGGGGCGGCCAGGTGCCCTGGCACAATCAGGAGCAGGAGGAAGTGTATTTCGTGGTGAGCGGCCGGGGCGAGATGTGCCTGGGCGAGGAGCGGCGGGAGCTGACCACCGGCCAGCTCGCGTTCATCCCGCCCGGGGTGTTCCACCAGCTCACCAATCTGGGCGACGAGCCGCTGATCATGATCTACGTCTACGGCCCGGCCGGAGACGTGGCCCACTGGCGTCAGGAACTGGCCGGCACCCTGCCCAGGGCCGGCATCGACGTCCCCCCCCTCCCCCAGGGCGCCCACCCCCAGTGCACCGACAAGCCTCAGGACGCCTGAGCCACCCCACCCATCCATCCACCCAATCATCCAATCATCCACCCATCCACTCCGCAGGAGCCCTGACCATGCCTGACACCAAGACCCACCGCGTGGGCATCATCATGAACGGCGTCACCGGACGCATGGGAACCCAC
>PXDE01000502.1 GCA_003566475.1 PVC group bacterium
GTAGCTGAATCCGCCGAGGATTCAGATGCCGCAGGGAACGCCGCCGGGGACGGGGCCCGGGGAGGAGCTTCGCGTATTCCGGGCTCGGTTCCGCGTCGTTCCCGGGCGCGGCCAAATCCTTGGCGGATTCGGCTACGGGCTTCGCGCGGGGGCGCGGGGAACATCGACCATCGAACGTCCAACATCGAACGTTGAAGTCGGTTGCGCGTTCCGGTCGCCATCCGCTATCGCCATCGCCATCGATTGTCGCCGCTCGGATGGGCGGCGTGGGGAAGCCGCATAACGTCCCGACTACGCGCAGAAGCTTCGTCGGGCACGCGACGGGATGTCGGACTCCGGTGGCCAGCCCCTGCGGTGGGTCCACGCTCCGACGGGGACCTTCTGGGCGCTGAAGAGGCGGCCGCCGGCATGGGGCCCGGCAACATACCATGGCACGAATGGCCAGATCCGCCTCCAGCGGGAGCCAAGGCCGTGTGATCCCTCTGGCGAGGGAAACGCGGTCTCGGGACGGTGTCCCACGGGGTGAGGAGGCAATGCGGCCTGATGGGCTGGGACGTTTCGAGGTGGACGCCGGGCCTTGATCGACCCATGCCACCGCAGTCCATGGACGGAGGCCCGTCGGCCAGGCGACCTTCCCCCCATGGACTGCGGCGGCACGGACCCCCGGACGGCAACTGGCCCGTGGCACGAACCATGGCCCCACGCCCCGCTGGCGCCGTCGCGACCCCGGCGACGCCGCTTTGGCTGACCCCGGAAAGACCGTGATCCGAGATGGAGAGCGCCATTTGCCGTAACCAGCTTGCGGACATCAATTTGCGGGGAGCTGCGCTCATGGGTGTCTCAGAGCAGAGACACCCGCTGGGGAGCCGGGGCGGGTGGCGGTCAGGGCCACTTGAAGCTGATCGGGGGGCCCCGGCGCTCGAGCACCCGGTCCCCCAGAGCCGAGAACTCCTGGTGCTCCATGGACCGCACGCTCCCGTCGAAGAACCCGAAGTTGCAGCGGGTGTAGCGGTGGTGCCGGAAGCTGGCCCGCCCGCGGAACCGGTTGTGGAGCCAGACGCCGTCCATCGCCGCGACCAGCAGGGAGGGATCGGTGAGCCGCGACATGTGGGTGCGGTGGTCGTTGTGCGTGGCCGGATTGTGGTGCCGCCGGAACGGCCAGTCGTTGCTCCAGGTGGACGCGTTGGGCGTGTAGGAGGTGTGGAGCACGTAGGGCTCGTCCGTGCTGGTCGTGGTCCACGGGGTGACATAGGCCGCGTACTCCGAGGTCCGATAGTCCGGATTGTTCATCCAGCCGCTGGGGGCCCCGTAGCGGCTCACGGAATCCCAGACGTCCCGGGGGATGTCGTTGGGGCAGCGGAACACGGTCCGCCGGCGCGGGACCGCCGCCTGGGACGGGGCCCATTCGTTCTGGGCGGACCCCACCTCGCTTCGGGCCTCCAGGTGCAGAAACCCGTCGTTGACCAGAATCGTCGCCCAGCCATCGCTGTCCTCCCACCCGTGATCCCACAGGACCGTTCGCTCCGCGTTGACCAGATAGCCGTCGTTCGCCTCGGACCAGGCGTCCATCGCCGCGACGATGTGGCGCAGGTTGTTCCGGCATCCCACGTCGCGGGCCGACTCCAGGGCGCCGCTGAGGGCGGGGGTGAGCAGCGCGAGCAGGATCAGGATGATGGCGACGACCACCACCATTTCGATCAGGCTGAAGCCGGACCGGCGGGTTGGGCTCAGGCGGGTCATGGGGGGCTCTCCTCGGGAGCGGGCTCCTCGAACTGGTGGGCGTTGGCGGCGGTGAGGACGGTGTGCCGCAGGGGAAACAGGCTGGCCTGGGGATGGGCCACATCGGCGGGCGTCTTCAGCGGGGTCGGGGTGGTGGTCACGACGGCCTGGAGACGGTCGCGCCGGATCTGGTCGAGCAGGAGGGGCAGGGGCGCCGCGTCCACCGCGAACACCGGGGGCAGGGGCCGCTCCCGGTGGGCGGCGTCCGAGGCCCGGCCGATGAACGACACGATGGCCTCGGCATCCGGCGAACGCTCCACCACCTGGGCCATCATGCGCGGGGAGACCCCGCTGTCGGACGCCCCGGGGACGAACCCGTCCAGCCGCACCAGGTTGATCCGCGTCACCTCGGGATCGGCCTCCCCCAGTCCGCGGCGGAAGCCCCGGACCTGCCGTTCGGCGTTCCGTTCCGCCGGCGAATCCGGGTAATAGCTCTGGACCACGGCCACCGACCGGAGCCCGGGCAGGGCCTCGGCCACCGTCCGCCCCATCTGCCATCCGATCTCCTCCTCGGCCGCCAGCACCCTCCTCCGGGACTCCACGCGCCCGGCTCCGCTCTCCAGAAACCGGAACAGCGCCAGCCCGATGCCCACCACGGCCAGGACCAGGGTCCAGACCTGCGGGTTCGGAACGGTCCGCCTGGCCGCCCGCACCCCGAGCAGCAGGGCGGCGACCGCGATCAGGAGCATGGTGTTCATGGCATATCTACGGATCGTCCGGACAGAGGCCGTATCTGTCAAGCGCGGGGTTCCGCGGGCCGGCCGGA